>SIAG01000124.1 GCA_009691925.1 Planctomycetaceae bacterium | reverse complement strand
AGATCGTGGCCGACGCGGATCTTTTTATTGCGGCGATTGCCTTGAGCCGCGGGGCAACCCTCGTGACGGGCAACCGGAAACATTACGAGCGTATTCCGGGCCTCTTAGTCGAGAACTGGTTGCGGGCGTAACGTTGGAAGCGACGCTTCTCTTCGGAGAAGCCCCGGGCTTGCTCAGCGTGCTTCAGCGGGCGCCAGATCGCCTTCGGGATGCCACAGCCGCCAGCGGATCTCTGTCCCCTCCGGGGCGTAGACGACCAGCGGCAGGCGGCTGTTGTAGCGGACGAGCATCCGCGGCCCGGCGGCGAAGGCCCTGACGGTCGGCGTGCCCGGCGCGGGGGCGATCCGGGTCGAGAGCGGAGCCCCGAGGCTATCGACCTCGAAGTAGGAAAAGCCCCAGCCGGGAATGTCGCGCTCGCGGAGCTCTCCCCCGAAGCGGACCGTGTTCACCCCGTCGGTGTCGATCGTCCGGCCGGCGACGATCTCGACTTTGACGTCGCCCTCCGCACCGCGTTCCTTGTGGGGGAGGAGAATCACATGCCGGGTCTTCCCGGCAGGCGCCGCGGGGTAGGCCGCCTTGAGGTTCTTGATCGCCTCGGGATCGATCGCCGCGGGATCGGCGGCGGGTTCGGCGGCGGGTTCGGCGGCGGGTTCGTCGGCAGCAGATTCATCGGCCCGGCCAGAGTGGGCCGCGCCCGACAGGCCGACGAGCAACAGGATCAGGCAGGCATGACGACGGACGATCGAAGCCGGGGCGAAGCGGAGCATGGGGGGATTCCCAGAGGAGTTGTTTCGCGAAGGGAGTTGGTTCGCGAGGGGAGAAAAACGGGTTTGGATCGGCGAATTGTTTCCAGCCCAGGGGGGCGGTTGTCAATCATCGCCGGGATGGGGAGGGGGCTGCGATCCCCCCGGGCCGTCGGGCTACACTTTCCTTCCATGATCCTCGAAGGCTTGATCACGACCCGCTCCCCCGACGGCCAGCCGCATCTGGCGGCGATGGGGCCGGAGGTCGATCCGGTCGAGCTCAAGGCCGGGCGGATCGAGACGCTCGTGCTCAAGCCCTTCGCCACCAGCCAGACGGCCCGAAACCTCGCCGCCACGCCGGCCGGGGTGTTTCAGCTCACCGACGACGTCCTTCTTCTGGCCCGGACCGTGGCCGGGAGCGGGCCCCGTCCCGACTTCCTTCCCGCCGGGGGAATCGAGGGCTGGCGGCTGGCTGAGGCGCCGATGGCGCTTGAGTTCCGGGTCATATCGGCCGATCGCAGCGGGGAACGGCAGCGCCTCGTGGCCCGGGTCGAGCGGGTCCATCAGGGGCGGCCGTTGCTGGGGCATGTCCGTGCCCGCCACGCCGTCGTCGAGGCGGCGATCCTTGTCACCCGCCTCCACATGATTCCCGCGTCCGAGATCGCAACGCGGTTTGCTGAGCTCCGCACGCTCGTCGAGAAGACCGGCGGCCCCGAGGAACACGAGGCGTTTTCGATCCTCGCCGAGCGTGTCGCCGCGGGCATCGCGGCATCGACGCCGACGGCGCCCCCGAGCGCCGTCGAGGTCCGCACCCCGTCCCGTTTTCATCTGGGGATGTTCTCGTTCGGTGATCCGCTCACGCGCAGCTTCGGCGGCACGGGGCTGATGCTCGACGAGCCGGGGATCGTCGTCCGGGTCCGTCCTGCTGCGGCTTTCGCCGGCCGGGGGCCGCACGGCCAGCGCGCGGCGGAGTTTGCCCGCCACTGTGCCGCCGCCTGGGGGCTGCCCCGCGACGAGGCTTTCGAGGTCGAGGTTGTCGCCGCGCCGCGGGCGCATGTCGGCCTGGGGAGCGGCACGCAGCTGGCGCTGGCCGTGGCGGCGGCGATCGATGGGCTCGCGGTGCGGCCGGCCGACCGCGAGCGGAGCTTCGCGCCGCGCGAGGCGCTGGCGCTAGCCCGCGCCGCCGGGCGCGGCAGGCGGTCGAGCG
Organism: Planctomycetaceae bacterium; assembly: GCA_009691925.1. Classification (GTDB taxonomy): domain Bacteria; phylum Planctomycetota; class Planctomycetia; order Pirellulales; family UBA1268; genus QWOP01. The sequence continues at coordinate 8,159 of SIAG01000124.1, read as the reverse complement.
TTGGCGTGCACGGCTTCGCGGCCGGTGGGCTCTTGGTCGAGGCCGGGAGGCTCGGAGCCGACAAGGTCGCGGCGCCGCTCGAAGCGTCGCCGCTGGTGGCCCGGGCCATGCTGCCGCCGGCGTGGCGCGGCGTGCTCATCGTCGAGCACGCCTCCGAAGGGCTCCATGGCGAAGCCGAACGGCAGGCCTTCCTCGCCCTCCCTCCGGTCGATCGCGGGATCACCGCCGAGCTTGCCCGGATCGCCCTGTTGGAGCTGGTGCCGGCGGCGCTCGAAGGGGGTTTCGGGGCCTTCGCCGCGGCCTTCGGGGCCTACGGTCGGCTCTCAGGCGTTCCCTTCGCCAGGGCGTCGAGCTCGCTCCCGTTCCACCGTTCGATCGAGAGGCTGATCGGACAGCTCGCGGCGCTCGGGCTTCGGGGTGCGGCGCAGAGCTCGTGGGGGCCGGCGGTGCTGGCCTGCGCTGCTTCGCAAGGCGAGGCCGAGGGAGTGGCTGCGGCGCTCGCGGCCGAGGGGCTCAGGTCCACGCACGACATCGCCGTCGTCGGATTCAATGGCTCGGGGGCGCGGCTGCGGCCGATCACTCCTCCGGCTCGTTGAACGGGCCGGCGAGGATCGCCGCGGGCTGTTGGTGAACGCCGTCGGCGTCGATCACATAGCGGGCTTGGCCGAGGAGGTCGTCGGGGATCCGCCACACCGTTCGGTCGACCCCCTTCGCCACCCGGTGGAGCGTCAGATAAGGGGGAATCTCACCGGCTGTTTCCCGGATCGGCATGGTGGCAGGATCGGCGCCGGAGAGGACATCGCCCGCCAGCCGGCCGGCCACGAGGCCGATCTCGTGGAAGTTGAAGCCGACGTCGAAGAGCGTGCCCCGGTCGGGCTTTCCCGGATTGACGGTGAACACCGGGATCCCCGCCTTCGCCGCCGTGCTGATCACCGAGTCGATCGCCGAGACGACGGTCGTGTCGCCGGGGCAGAAGATCGCCTCGGCGCCGCGCGCGATCGTCGACTGCACCGCCTCGATCACGCCGGAGGAGTTTTCCACCGGCACCTCGAGGAGCTCGATGCCGCGCTTCCGGCAACTCACCCGGGCGAGATCCATGAAGCGGCGCGAATTACTCTCGGCGTTGTTGTGGGGCACGCCAACTTTTTTCAAGCCCGGATGGAGGCGCTGCGCGACGCCGAAGGTGAAGTCGACCGGCGCCAGGCTGCCGTAGCCGACGAGCCAGGCCGGATGGATGAGCGGGTCGGCCCGGTCGAGTCCGACGCCGGCGGAGAAAGGATCGGTAACGGCCGCGAAAACATGTCGGAGCCGGCCTCTCGTGTTGGCGCTGGCGATCTGTTGGAGTGAGGGGGTGCTCGACGTGAGCACCAGATCGAACGGGCCGCCGACGATCTCCCGGGCGATGGCGTTCCCCTGGGCCATGTCCCCCTGGGCGTTGAACCGGGTCACCGTCACCGTGTTTCCCTCCTCGAAGCCCCGTTCGGCGAGGCCGGCGAGCATCCCTGTGACCGCGTCGTCGAGGACCGTCGAGCTCGTCTGTTGAAGCACCGCCACTGCCGGGAGCGCGCGGTGGGAGTTGCTCCGGTCGGTGGCCAGGAGCAGGGCCGACGCGCCGCCGAGGAGGAGGAGCGTGGGGAGGCAGCGGCGGAGGATGGCGGTGAGCATGGGCGGGGGATTCAACGTGGGCCGAAGCCCCGGGCCTGTCAGACGTAGAGGTCGCGGAGGGTGCGGGCGGCGGGGTCGTCGAGCTGATCGGCGCGCCGCAGCCGGTCGAAGCGGCCGGCGAGGTCCGCCGTCGAAAGCCTGCGCTTCGCGCCCCCTTCGACATCCAGGCTGATCCTCCCACGGTGGACGAGCAACAGCCGGTCGCCGAGACCGGCGGCCTGCTCGAGGGAGTGGGTCACCATCAGCCCCGTGAGCTTTTGGTCGCGGACGAGCTTCGCGGTGGCCTGCACGACCCGGTCGGCGGAGGCCGGATCAAGGGCGGCGGTGTGCTCGTCGAGGAGGAGGAGCTCGGGGCGGTGCCAGGTCGCCATGACGAGCGCCACGATCTGCCGCTGCCCCCCCGACATCGAGCCGATCGGCTGGTCGAGCCGCTGTTCGAGTCCGGGTTGGATGGCCGCGAGCCGTTGGGCCGCCTCGGCCCGCAGTCGGCGCGGCGTGGCCCAGCCAAGACCCACCGGCCGGCCCCGGGAGGCGGCGACGGCGAGGTTCTCGAGGACCGACAGGCTCGCGGCCGTCCCGGCCCGCGGGTCCTGAAACACCCGCCCGATATACCGGGCACGGCGGTTCTCGCGCCACGCCGTGAGCTCGTGGCCGGCGACATGGATGCTGCCGGCATCGAGGCGGACGGTGCCGGCGATCGCCCCCAGGAGCGTGCTCTTCCCCGAGCCGTTGGTGCCGATGACGACGACGAACGTCCCCGCCGGGATCGTGAAGCTGATGTCGTCGACGGCGCGCACCAGCGGGCCACCGGGGGCGGAGAAGGCGACGGTGGCGTGGCGAACGTCGAGCATGGGAAGCAAGGAAGCAAAATAATTGGATCAGCGGGCTGCAGAGGCCTGTGCGCGACGCGAGAGGAGTCGGGGAGCGATCAGCGCCGCAAGGACAACCAGCGCCGTGGCGGCCTTGAGCCAGTCGGGATGGAGGCCGGCGCGCAGTGCCGAGGCGACGATGAGGCGAAAGGTGATGCTGCCGGCGACGGTGGCAACCAGCGCCCCACCGAGCCGCACCGGCCCGACGAGCGCCGCTCCGAGGAACACGCTCGCCATCCCCCACACGACCATTCCGATCCCCATCTGCACGTCGGCGAATCCCTGCACCTGGGCGACGAGCGCTCCCGACAGCGCCGTCAGCGCGTTGGCGATGGCGAGGCCGCCGACGGTCAGCAGGCCGGTGTTGCGCCCCAGCGCCCGGGCCATCGTCGCGGTGTCGCCGCCGGCGCGCATCGCCGTGCCGAGGTTCGTGCGGAAGAAGGCCCACAGGAGGATGACGGCGATCCCTACGCCGGAGAGCATCACGATCAGCCGGGCCGCCTCACCCGCGGCGGCGCCGAATCCGGCCGCGGTCGTCGCCGGGAGGAGCAGCGCTTCAACGCGGTTGAGGAGCGTCGCGGTGCCGGCCAGGGGGACATTGCTGCGGCCGAGGACGACGAGGTTCACGCTCGACAGCGCCGTCGTCACGAGGATCCCGGAAAGCAGCGGCTCGATACGCAAGATGGCGTGGAGGAGGCCCGTGCAGGCTCCGGCCGCGGCCCCGGCGGCGGCGCCGCCGAGGGTGGCGATGGCTGGATCGTGCCCCGTGACGAGGAGCACGGTCGTCGTCACGGCGCCGAGGGTGAAGGAGCCGTCGGTGGTGATGTCGGGGAAGGCGAAGAGCCGGTAGCTGACGAAAACGCCCAGGGCCACGAGTGCCAGCGTGACACCGAACGTCCACGTGGCCAGGAGCGTGATCATCGGCGCGGCCCCCGGACCTTGATCGGTGCGAACCAACAAGCCCCGCGCACCAGCTCCGGGCGACCGCTGCCGAGGACCGGCGCCGGATCGGCGAGGAGATGCATCACGGCCAGGGGCGACATCCCGCCGAGGGCGGCGACGATCTCCGCCGGCTCGGTGGCGCCGCGGCGGAGGGGGCGGTGGGGGAAGACGGCGGCGTGGAGGTGGGCCGTCACGCTCCCGAACGGGCGGACGAACTCCCCGAGGGCTCCGCTCAGCCCGCGGGTGGCGACGCCGACGACCAGCGCCGTTCGTCCGGCGTGGCACGGCTCGCGCGAGAACGACAGCCAACAGGCGGCGATCTCGGCCCGGCCGGCGGCCGGGTGGTCGTCGGCCGTTGCTGCGGCGATCGGGCGGATCAGTTCGACGCCAACCAGCCCCAGCACCTCTGCCACCACGAGCACGGCGACGGCCTCCCCGCCCGCGCGCTCAAGGAGGATCCCCACAAGCGTGTCGAGCGCGACGACCGCCCCGTCAGCAGCTTCGAAGCCGGTGTGGCCTCGGGGCGTTCCCTCCCAGAAAAGGCCTGACACCAGCCGGATCGAGGGCACGAGGTCGCCGCTGCTGACGAGCGAATCGGGGACGCCGAAGGGGCGCGGCGGGCGAACGAACACGCTCCCGCAGGCGGCGAGGAGCTCACCGCCGCTGGTCACCGCCGGGCCGTCGTCGGCCAGGGCTCCGATGCCGATCCCGAAGGCTTCAGCCGGGACGTTCCGCGGGGTTTCGTCGATCGTGCCCACCCCCGACATCCATGCCGGGGTGCCGACGACGACCCCCTCGAGCACCGCGGCGGCCGAGCCATCGAAGCCGACGAGGACGATCTCCCCCACCGGCTCGGTGCGCAGCGGCGCGGCGGCCGGCAACGAGTCGCGCCCGGCCCCAGGTCCGGGCATTGGACCCGGCATCGGGGCGGGGCGGTCGATGGCGCCAGGCTCCATGAGGAGGGGGGCGAGGCGCGAGAGCGTCAGCACCCGATGGATCGGTTCGCTCGACCGCGACACGAGGCAACTGCCACCGGCCCCCTTGGCGGCGCGGTGGACGTTGAAGAGCGAGCGGATCCCGGCCGACGACAGGAAGCCGACCGCCCCCAGGTCGAGGCGGATCGTGTGCCGGCCGAGGCGCAGCTGCTCCTCGACGGCCGCCTCGAGCTCGGTGGCGGTCTCGGCGTCGATCCTTCCGCGGGCCACGAGCTCGACCCGATCGCCGGCGTTGCCGGTGATGATCGCGTCGAGGGAGAGATCCATGGTCGTGCCGCCGTTTCTGAACCGCTCAACCGATCGGAAGTCCGTAGCTGATGAGTACGCCGCGGAGCCTGTCGGCCTGGGACGGCTCGAGAGGCACCAGCGGCAGCCGGACCTCGCCCGTATCGCGCCCGAGCATCGCCAGCGCCGCCTTGATTGGGATCGGGTTGCTCGCGAGGCCGAGGAGGTCGCGGCAGAGGCCGAAGAGGCGGTGGTGCCAGTGGCGGGCGCCGGCCAGATCCCCCGCCTCGAAGGCGTCGAGAAGGGCCTTCATGTCGGCGGGGACGATGTTGCCGACGACACTGATCACGCCGCGACCGCCGATGGCCAGGAGCGGGAGCGTCATGCTGTCGTCGCCGGAGAGGACCGTCAGATCGGTTGCGCCGATGATCTGCGATGCCTGATCGATGACGCCGGTCGCTTCCTTCACCATCGCGATGCCGGGGAGCTCGGCGAGCCGGATGATCGTCTCCGGCTCGATGTTCCGCCCGGTGCGGCCGGGGATGTTGTAGACGCAGATCGGGATGTCGACCGCCTCGGCGAGTGCCTTGAAGTGTTCGTAGATCCCCTGCTGGGTGGGCCGGTTGTAGTAGGGGCCGACGACGAGGGCCGCATCGGCGCCCTCCTTCGCGGCATGCTTCGTGAGCCGGACAGCCTCGGCGGTGGCGTTGCTCCCTGTCCCCGGCATGACGAGGATCCGTCCGGCGGAGGCCTGGATGCTCTCGGCGATCACCCGTTCGTGTTCGTCGTGGGAGAGCGTCGGCGATTCCCCCGTCGTGCCGACCGGACAGATGCAGCTCACGCCGGCCGCCACCTGGGCATCGATCTGCTGACGGAGCCGAGCCGAGTCGATTTTCCCGTCGTGGAACGGGGTCACAATGGCCACCGACAGACCGGCAAACTTCTCGGCACGGGTGGGCTTTACGGCGGGGCTCGGCATCGCAGGGGCCTCGGGGTGGACGGGGGCAAATCGGGTCGAGCGCTCGACGCGGGGCGCGGGGGTGTGCGCCCCAGGAGAATCCGGCGAGAATACGGGTTTGTGACTTCCGCGGCAAAGGGGCCGTGGCGGGTGGCGGATAAGGGAGTGGCCATGGAAGGGACCGACGGGCTGCGGGCGGAGGCTGGAGCGGCCGCGGCACGCGTCTTGGCGGCCGGTGGCCGGCGGGGTCGGCTGGGGGTCGTCCTCGGGACTGGCCTGGGGGGGCTCGTCGAGCGGTTCGACGACGTCGTCTGCCTTCCGGTGGGCGTCACCGGCTGGCTCGCCGCCTCGACCGCCATCGGCCATGCCGGCCGAATCGCTTGCGGGCGTGTCGGCGGCTGCCCGGTCATCGCCTTGCAGGGGCGCGTCCATGCCTACGAGGGCTTTGACGATGCCACGATCACGCGTGGTATCGACGTCCTCGTCGCCCTCGGTGTCCGTAGGCTCCTGGTCACGAATGCCTCCGGCGGGCTGCGGCCGGGGATGACTGGGGGGGAGCTGCTTGTGCTCGACGACCATCTCGACCTCGGGCGTCGGCCGGGGACAGCGCCGGGCCCGGCCGGAGCTCGGGTCGGGCGGGCCGGGGGGGAGATCTATCGAGCCGAGCTGGTGGAGATCGCGCTGGCCGCAGCGCGGCACACGGGGGCCCGGGCCCGGGCCGGGGTTTACGCCCGCCTCCTCGGGCCGAGCTACGAAACCCGCGCTGAATACCGGATGCTCCTCCGCCTCGGCGCCGACGCGGTGGGAATGTCGACGGTCCCTGAGGTCCTCGCCGCGCGCCGGCTGGGCGTCGACGTCGTCGCAGTTTCGGTGATCACGAATGTCGCCAACCCCGACGCGCCGCACCAAACCGATGCCGAGGAGGTCTGTCGGCTCGCGGCCAGCGCGGCCGACGGAATGTGGGGGGTGATCCAGAGCTTGGCCACCGCGGTGGCCGGTGGGGGGCCGGAGAGATCGAACAACACCACGGAGGATCGATGACAGGCCAACACGCGCAGCTCCTGCTCACCAATGACGACGGCATCGATGCGCCGGGCCTCGCCGCGCTGGAGCTCGCCGTGGCGGCGTGGGGTCAGGAGGTGATCGTCGTCGCGCCTGAGGTCTGTCATTCCGGCGGCGGGCACCGGGTGACGACGCACCGGCCGCTGGTCGTGCAGACGGTGGGGCCGGGGCGTTTTTGCATCGACGGCACCCCGGCCGATTGCACCAGGCTAGCGCTTTCCACGCTCTGCCCCGATCCGACGTGGGTCCTCTCCGGGATCAACGCTGGCGGCAATCTCGGCGTCGATGTCCATCTCTCGGGGACCGTCGCCGCCGCCCGCGAGGCGGCGCTCCATGGCCGCCGGAGCTTGGCGGTGTCGCAGTATCGCGGCCGCAGCGCTGCGATTGACTGGCAGCGGGCCAGCCGGTGGGTGGCGCGCGTCCTGGCGCGGATCGACCGCGTCGCGCTCGAGCCAGGGGAGTTTTGGAACGCCAATCTCCCCGACCCCGCCACGGTCCCCGAGGGCCATGCCGGTGGCGATCCGCCGATCATCGAATGCGCCGTCGATCCCTCTCCGTTCGCGCTGGTCTTCCGCGACACGCCGGCCGGCTGGCTGTGGGCCGCCGACTACCACCACCGCCCCCGGCGCCCCGGCCACGACATCGCGATCTGCTTCGGCGGCAGCATCGCACTGTCACGCTGCCGGGTCGTGTGACGCTCTCAGCTGTTGCAGACGGAGAGATCGGCATCGAAGATGCGGACTTGCTCCCAGTTGTCGGCATGCGCGGCGATGAAGATCTCGTGCCGCTGGGCCTGCTGGTAGGTGTCGTGGGCGGCGCGCGAGTCAAACACGATGTGGAGGGCGACTTGCCAGTCGCGGTCGTTGACGTGCCGGTCGTACGGGGCACAGCCGCCGACGGCGAAGACGACCTCGCCGGGGTGGCCGGAGAGGTGGTCACGGCAGGCGGCGATGAGGCGCTCGATCGCGGCCGGGGAACGATCTTTAAGCCGAAAGAAAACAGAGTGGGCGAGCATGGCGGGGAGGAGGCTACGGTCGGGCGGGGTGAAAGGCGCGGCCGGTGCGGCGTCAGTCGCGAGCGGCGGGAACGGCGGCGGGGAGTGGCGGCGGGGGGAGCGGCGCGGCGGAAGGCTGATCCTCGGACCGGCGCGGGGCGGCGGGGCCGACGATCCCCACCATGTCGGTGTCGTCGAGCATCTCGCGATCCTCGAGGGCCGCGGAGAGCCGGTCGAGCTTGTCGCGGTTGTCGGAGAGGAGCTTGGTGGCGCGGATGGCGGCCTCGCCGAGGATCCGTGTCACCTCGTCGTCGATGACGCGGGCGGTGTGGTCGCTGAACTCGCGCTGCTCGTAGACATCGCGCCCCAGGAAGGGGTGTTCGTTTGGGCCGTGGCAGGCCACCGGACCGACCTTCTCGCTCATCCCCCAGTGGGCGACCATTCGCCGG
>SIAG01000123.1 GCA_009691925.1 Planctomycetaceae bacterium | reverse complement strand
GGTAGGCCCGTTCGGTTTCCCAGTCGTCGCTGATCTCCGCGAGGCCAGCGGAGGCGAGCCGGAGGAGGGAGGCCTCGTTTGGCAAGAGCGTTGCGACGCGGGTGCTTCGCTTGATCTCTTGGTTGAGCCGCCCGAGGCTGTTGGTGGTGCGGAGCCGCCGCCGGTGAGCGGCAGGGATCGGGAGCACGGTCAGCGCTTCTGGGAGGGGGCCTCGAGGCAGGCTGCGAGTTGCGGGGCGGTCTTTTGGTAGCGATCGACGACGTCCTTCAGTCGCCGCTCGGCCTCGGCAGGCTCGTCGGCGTCGCAGACGCGACGGAGGTCGCGGGCCACTTCCGAGCGCCTGGCCATCTTGGGCACGTGCGTCAGGGCGTTTTGGGTCGTATGAAATTGGCACCGCTGCCACGGCACCCCAGTCATGACGGCCTGCCGGGCGGCCTTGAGCCGGGCTTCTCATCGGCTCGAAATCTCAAGCCATCACTCGCCGTCCTCATGGTCGCCAACAGAAGTGACAGTCTCGCCGTGCCGCCGTGCCTGCTCGAATAGCTTCTGCAGCATGCCGAGCTTTGTGCGTACTTCGCTCTCGGCTGCCGGCGTGAGGACGGCATACGGAACCAGGCGGTGCAACTCTCCCTTTTTGAGCAGCATGCCCCCGCCCAGGTTGTGCGCGAGTCGGCGGAAGAATTCCTCAGCCGTGGAACTTAGCTTGCGACGCTCAGTCTGGGCCTCCCAGATGAGTCTAGCCGCATCTGCGGGTGATCCGCGCCATGTGTCGTAGTTTGCTTGGTCACCATCGAAAACAAGGTCCTTGAGGGTTTCCGCCAGAGCTTCGTCGACCGAGACACGAGCCACCTGCGTGAACAGATCGTCGGCTGGGTACTGTCGGTAACAATAGGTGCGCAAAACCTCCGGTGTGATGCAGTAGTTCTCCACTTCGTACCTCCGCCAGTAGCGTATCTTCAGCAGGCCTTGTTCGCCGTCCTGGCGGTTCTGGCCATCGTTATCGAGTATCGCCAAGCCCTGCAGGCTGGGAAGCAAGTGGCGTAGGCCGTTGAAATGCTGCTGGGGCGTCATACCAAAGCCGCCTTCCACCCGCTCAAGCTCGGCATCGACGTCCTGGATTGGATAATTGTTCTGAACATAGAAGCTGTTCACTTGCTCATCCCACACTTCTGTGACCGGGTGCTTCATCTGCGTGGCCAGTGCGCGGAGTATGTCGAGGTCGGTTCCTCCTTCGACGTACAGCACGTAACCCCGCTCTCGTGCTTTTACGTAATTGTCAGCACCGAAATGCTTGAGGCTGTTGCGGATATCATGCTTTTTCGCCAGATCGTCGGCCCGCCCTTCCAGCAGCAGCGTGAGATTGGTGTCCAACGCCTCATCGAGGATCACCTCGGAGTGGGTCACCATGACAACTTGCGAGCCGTTCTCACTGGCGATGTCCCGTAGAAGGACATACACCTGCTTCTGCCTTAAGATTTCCAGGTGCGCGTCAGGTTCGTCCACAAGCAGCACGCTCCGCTTGTGCGAGTAGAGGTAGGCGAAGATCAGCAGCATCTGCTGAAAACCCCGCCCCGACGACGCGACATCCAGAAGCTCTTTCACCCCCGGCTGGCGGTACAGCAGCTCAATGCTGCCGCGTGTGGTTTCCAGCGGTTCCGTCAGCTCCACGTTAAATAGGCGCTGCAACAGACTGGTGACTCGTTGCCAGTCTTCGCGGGACTGACTAAGGACCATGAGGCAGAGGTTGCGTAGCACCTGCGCTGTCTGTCCTTGGCCGAGCAACACATCCACAGCGCCAGGTTTTAGGATTTTCTCCTCAGTCTCCAGTCCCGACATCGGGTACAGCAATTCCACCCCCAAACCTGCGGCGTGAGCAATCAGTGGCAGGTCGCTCAGCACTGCTTCATCGGGCGTGCAGTAGACGAGCTCGTCTCCTTGGCTGCGAAAGCGGATCGGCACCGCGCGGATCGCCCCATTGAACTCCACACCAACCGTGATCGTGATGTGGATATCCTTGGTGCCCTTTCGTACCCGGGTGTTGTGCCAGAAGAACCGGGTGCGCGTAACGGGCACGGCAACGATGTTGAGCCGGTTGAGGGCGGTGGCTGTGCGTTCCTTGGCGGAAGAATCCTGGCGCACGTCGTACCAGGTGCGCAAGGCCTGCGACCACAGCGCTAACGCCTGGATGGCGCTGGTCTTGCCGCAGTTGTTCGGGCCGATCAGCACGGCGGGGTGGTCCAGCTCAATACGCTGTTTTTCGCCGAATCGCTTGAAGTTTTCGATCTCGAGGTAGTGCAGCAGGCGCATGGTCAGGCGCTCCCGAAGATGGTGTTGAGTTGTTAGCCGGGGCGTGGCTTGTCGGGCTTTTCCTTGGCCGCCGTGACGGTCTTCAGGGCAGCCAGGGCAAGGACGCGGGCCTCGGCGTGGTCAACGATCTGCTCCGGATAGGTCGAGCCGAGCTTGATCCCGGCCCGGGCGAGTGTCGTCGTGTCGGCATCCCCGGGGGCATGGATGTCGGCGGCCGGTAGATCCTTGAGCTCGGGGACGAACTTCCGCACATAGGACCCGTCGGGATCGAAGCGCTCCCCTTGGGTCTGCGGGTTGAAGATCCGAAAGTAAGGGGCGGCGTCGGCGCCACACCCACCGGCCCACTGCCAGCCGAGGGTGTTAGCGGCGAGATTCGCGTCGACGAGCGTGTCCCAGAACCACCGCGCCCCAGTGAGCCAACTGACGCGCAGATCCTTGACGAGGAAGCTCGCCACGATCATCCGCACCCGGTTGTGCATCCAGCCGGTCTGCCACAGCTGCCGCATCCCGGCATCGACGACCGGGTAGCCGGTCTGCCCGCGCTCCCACGCCCGCAGGCCGACAGGATCGTCGACCCAGGGGAAGCGCTCGTAGTCGCTCCGCAACGGTCGCTCAGGCGTATGCGGGAAGTGGTAGAGGAGATGGGTGGCAAACTCGCGCCAGCCGAGCTCGCGGAGATACGTCTCGGCGCCGCCACGCTCAATCTGCGCTGCCGGCCGGCCGCCGACGGCGGCGCGGACGGCATGCCACACGCGCCGCGGCGAGATCTCGCCGAAGTGGAGGTGGGGGCTCAAGGCGCTCGTGCCGTCGTGGTCGGGGCGATCGCGATCGGTGTCGTAGCGGTCGAGGTGCTCAAGGAAGCGGTCGAGGCGCAGGGCCGCTGCGGCCTCGCCGGGCGTCCACCGCTGGCGCATCCCCGCTGCCCAGTCGATTGCGGGACGAAGGTCCAAAGCGGCGATCGCGACGCTCTTGATCGTTTTGCCCACGGGCTTGGTCGTCTTGCCCACCGGCTGGGCCGCCGGAAGTTTCGCTGGCGCGGCTTCCGGCTCGGCCGGTTCGTCGCGCGCAAGCAAGGCCCGCCAGAACGGCGTGAACACTTGATAGGGCTTCCCCTCCTTCGTCGCCACATGGACCGGCTCGAAGAGCTGGCCACCATTGAAGCTCTCGACGACGAGGCCCTCGCGCTTCAGGGCCTCCTTGATGGCCGTATCGCGGCCGATCACGGCCGGCTCGTAGCGGCGATTCCAGGCGACATGCGTGGCGCCGTACTCGCGCGCCACGGCGAGGAGCGTCGCGAGCGAGGGCCCCCGCCGGATCAGGAGCGGCGCCCCCTTCTCCGCAAGCGCCGCGCCAAACCGCTCGAGTGCCCCGTGGAGCCACCACCGGCTCGCCCCGCCCGGCTCCCACGGCGCCTCTTCCTCGGGGGCATGGATGAAGAGGGGCACAATCGCCCCGCGGGCGACCGCGGCCCGCAAGCTCGGCTGGTCGTCGAGGCGGAGGTCGTTGCGAAACCAGACAATCGTGACGTGCGGCATGGCAGTTAGCGTCTCACGAACCAGATGTTGCGAAAGCGTGTCGGGCTGCCGTGATCCTGGAGGAAGAGCGGCCCGCGACCGGTCTCAAGGAGCGTCTTCTCCACGCCCCGCAGATGGTCGGTGACGCCATATTTGTAGGGGATGTAGGGGGATCGCGGCTCATCGAATTCGACGCCATCCTGGACCTTCTGCCCGTTGAGCCAGGCAATCATCGACCCGGGCCGCGTCACCTTCCCGTCGGCGGCGCGGCGTGGGGCGGTGTAGCGGATGTCGTAGACCTGCCACTGACCAGCCGGACGGGCGGCATTCACCAGCGGCTGGGCGAAGCGGTAGAGGCTCCCTTCGTCTTGGTCGGTGACCGGATCGACGCCGGCCGAGTCGTAGATCTGCATCTCGAACCAGCCGTGGAAATAGAGGCCACTGTTGCCGTGGGCCTGCGGATCGACGACGAACTCGGCGTGGAGATCGGCGTCTTCGAAGGTATCGATCGAATGGACATGATTGGCATGCCCCTCGGTGCGGGTGACGACGAGCGCGTCGCCGTCGTGTTGCCAGTCGGTCGGCCCGCCATCCATTCCCACCAACCGCGGCTCGATCCCCGCCCCGAGAACAACGACGGCCCCGGCCGGTGCTTCGACCGGCAGCCGCTCCTGCCGCGGCGCGAAGTCGTCGCCCCGGGCCGATCGGTGGCTTGCAAAAGGGCCCACTGCCGCCAAGCCGAGGCCGAGCACGGCTGTGCCGACAAGCCGGATGAAACGGGTCGACATTCGATCCAGCCTCCATCAGGGTGAGAAAAAGCAGGCAGTGACGGCGGAAAAAATGGCCCCCTCGCGAACCAGAATCTTGACATCGATCGGGGATTGTCGAACGATGGCACCCGGCGGAGGGGACGATCTCGTTATGGGGGGGAGCGAACGAGCGATGGCCGACCAATGGTACGTCGGGAAGGGTGGAAAGAAACATGGCCCCTTCACCAACGAGCAACTGAGGAAGCTCGCTGCCACGGGGAAGATTGACCGCACCGACAAACTCTGGAAAGAGGGGATGGAGAAGTGGGTGCCCTGCTCGTCGGCGAAGGGGCTGTTCGTCGCCGCCGCACCCGCAAGCCTCGCCCCCCCGCCGCCGGCCTTCGACAATCCCCTCGCGGCCCCCGACAGCGACGATCCAACTGCCGCATTCTCCGGGTTCGAGATGCCGGCCTACGTGCCGACGCCGGAGGAGCCGCCGCCGTCGAAGCCGGCTGAGCCTCCGGCCACCTCTGGCTACACGCCGATCAAGAAGGCGAGCCGACAACTCGAGTACGCCGACTTCGGCCAGCGTGTCGGTGGTGCGGTCATCGACAATTTCGTGTCGGCGATCTTCGCGACACCGTTGATCGTTCTCTGTTTCGCATCGAAACTGATCGACATCACGGACAAGAGCCAACAGTCCGAAGGCGCGTTGATGATCCAGGGGATAGTCTGGCTCACGGCGTTCGTCTATGGGACCCTGCTGGATTCAGGTCGCCAAGGAGCGACGTTCGGAAAGCGTGCGATGTCGATCCGCGTGACCGACGTCGAAGGGCGCAGGGTCGGCATCGGTAGGGCCATGCTCCGGCAGTTCATCCGCCCGTTTTCGTTTTTCCTGTTTGCAGGCATCCTGCTCTCGTTCGTCACGAAACGGAAACAGACGCTCCATGATCTCATTTCCGGCACGGTCGTCGTGAAGACATGATTCCGCCCCCCTCGTCCATTCGCCGGGTGATCGGGCTGACCGCCGCGGCGCTGGCGGCAGCCCTTGTCAGCCCCACCTTCTCGACTCCGGCTCGTGCCGAGACGCCCCGCGCTGAGCTCGGCAAGCGACTCCGCCGCTTCGAGATCGCCTGGCAGGAGGCTGATGCACCGCGGCGGGCCGCTGCTGTTGAGCCGATGACAGCGGCGGTGCGGAGCTTCTTCACGCTCGAGCTTCAGGCCGCCGCCAGTCACCTCGACGAGGCCTGGTTCACGGTCCGCTCCTGGGAAGCCCCCAACACCGCCGAGCGCGCGGCGATCGCCACCGCCGTGACCGCGACACCGGTTCTGGCCGACACGACGGCGGAAACACTCGCGGTGACGTTTGCGACTTTCTACAAGACGGAGCAGGACGCCGCCGGGGGAGCACCGGCCCGGCTGCGGCTCTCGATCGTCGATGGCGCCGGGGAGACGCGCGCCCAGCGGCAGGGCGACTGGGCCGAGACCGGCGGCACGATCCAGTGGCAGACCGGCCCACTTCCGGCAGGGGATCTAACACTCGTCGTCGAATGGCTCAACGAGCCGCAGCCGATCGAGATCGCCCGGATCGGGCTGTCGCGGGTCGAGCGGCTCCGCGAACGACTCGACGCCCTCGCTGCCGCGGCGAATACCTGGCCCGAAGCGACGCCGCCGACCGTCCGCGCGACCGTCGCCGCGCTCCTCCCGCTGTTGGCAGCCCTGGAGGCTGGGCGCGGGCAGGAGACCGATTTCCCCGCCGCCAGGCTCCTCTGCTTCGCCGAAGGACTGCGGGCCGGTGCTCCACTCCAGGCCGACACGATTCGGGAAGCTGCGCAAAACGGCGACTTATGGCTCACGCTCTCCACCGGCCGCGGTGAGGTGCCGGTGCGATTGCGGGCGCCGGCCGACGCCGCCGGCCCCCTCCCGGTGCTCTTTCTCCACCACGGCGCCGGCGGCAGCGAGAACATGTTCTTCGACACCTGCGGCGCCGGCCGCGCGGCCGCCCTCGGGATCGAGCGTGGCTGGCTCGTCGTCGCTCCGCGCCAGGGCCTGTTCGGCCTCGCGCTCGACGTCGAGGAGATGCTCGACCTCCTCGGGGATTCGTTCGAGATTGACTCGTCGCGGGTGTTCCTCGTCGGCCATTCGATGGGGGCCGGGCAGGTGGCGAAGCAGGTGGGGCTCCATCCCGAGGGAGTGGCCGCCGCGGTCGCGCTCGGCGGTGGCGCGGCGGCGCCAGCGGGGGAGAAAGCGAAGCGCGTTCCCTGGTTGGTCGCGGCGGGGGCCGCCGACTTCGGCCGCCCCGGCGCGGCGGCCCTGGCCAAGCGCCTCGAAGCGGCAGGGGCCACGGTCGACTTCCGGGAATACCCCGACGTCGAGCACATGGTGATTGTCCAGGCAGCCCTCGACGACGTCTTCCGATTTCTCGACTCGGTCGCCCAGCCACCCCGCTAAACCGCGCCGCTGGCCCCCGCTGCTAGGCGAGGAGATCGCCGATCACGTGGCCATGGACGTCGGTGAGGCGGAAGTCGCGCCCCTGGGAGCGGATCGTGAGCCGGAGGTGGTCGATGCCGAGGAGGTGGAGGAGCGTGGCGTGGAGGTCGTGGACCGTGACAGGGTTCTCGACGACGCCGTAGCCGAGGTCGTCGGTGGCGCCGTGGCTGATTCCTCCCTTGATCCCGCCACCGGCCAGCCACATCGAAAACGCTTTCATGTGGTGGTCGCGGCCGTTCCCCTGGGCCATCGGCGTCCGCCCGAACTCCGTCCCGAAGACGACGAGCGTCTCGTCGAGCATCCCCCGCCGGGCCAGATCCTCGACGAGCGCCGCGGCGCCCCGATCGACCTCCGCCGCCGTTCCCTTCACATGCTCCTGGACAGCACCGTGATGATCCCAGTCGCGGTGATAGAGCTGGATGAAACGGACGCCCCGCTCGGCAAGCCGCCGGGCGAGGAGGCAGTTGGAGGCGAACGATCCGTCGCCCCCCTTCGTGCCGTAGAGCTCGAACGTCTCGGCTGTCTCATCGGAGAGATCGAGGAGCCCCGGCACGCTCGACTGCATCCGGAAGGCGAGCTCGTACTGCGCGAGCCTGGCAGCGATCTCCGGATCGTCGACGACCTCGTTGTGGAGGCCGTCGAGCTTCGTGACCGCGTCGACTACCGCGCGCTGGCCGTCGAGCCCGACTGGCGGCTTGACGTACAGGACGGCGTCTCCCTTGGAACGGAACTCGACCCCCTGGAACCGGCTGGGGAGGAGGCCCGAATGCCACTGCCGCGCGGCGATCGGCTGCCGCTGGCCATAGTTGCCCGTGCTCACCATGACGATGAAGCCGGGGAGATCGTGGGCGTCGCAACCGAGGCCATACCATAGCCAGCTCCCCGCTGCCGGCCGCCCCGGCACCATGGCGCCGGTGTTCATGAAGGTGTGGGCAGGATCGTGGTTGATCGCCTCGGTGTGGAGGCTCTTCACAATCGCGATCCGGTCGGCGATCCGCGCCGAGATCTCCGGAAAGATCGTGCTGATCTCCTGGCCGCTGTTTCCCGAGCGCTGGAAAGGGTGCTGGGGTCCGAGGCACTTCAGCGCCTGCCCCTGGAGCTGGGCGATCTGCTGCCCCTTGGTGAAGCTCTCGGGCATCGGCTCGCCATTCATGGCGGCGAGCTTCGGCTTGTGGTCGAAGGTGTCGAGGTGGGTCATACCGCCGGCCATGTAGAGCCAGATCACCCGCTTCGCCCGCGGCGGCACATGGTACGGCCGGATCACCCCCGGCCACTGGGCCAGATCTTCCCCTATCGGAGGGGATGCTTGGGCCTCCCTCCGGCCCCCGAGGAGGGAGCCGAGGGCGAGGGGCCCGAGGCCGCCGGCGGCGCGGGCGAGGAACGCACGCCGGGCCGGGTCGAGCCCTGCCGGGAGGTAGCCGGATCGCGGATCGAAGGGGCTCACGGTGTTAGTTCCTGGTGTACGTTTCCTGCATGTTGAGCACGGCCCGGGCGGCGGTCGTCCAGGCGGCAAGCTCGATCGGATCGAGACCTGCCGGCACCGAGTGGGCACCGATCGAGAGGAGCTTTTGAGCCGCCCCGGGATCGGCGGCAAACCGGGCCCGTTCGGCCGTCGCCAGCTCCGCGACGACCGCCACTTCCTGCTCGGTGGGAATCCGCCCCACGGCGCGACGGAGGAGGAAGCGTGCCCGCGCGAGCGGCTCGGGCCCCGCCTCGGCCATCGCCTTGGTCGCCAGGGCCCGCGCTGCCTCGACATATTCCGGGTCGTTCAAGAGCACGAGGGCCTGGAGTGGCGTATTCGACCGGGGGCGGCGCGCGGTGCATTCCTCCCGGCTGGGGGCATCGAAGACCATCAGCGCCGGATGGAGGTATTGCCGCTGCCAGTGGGTGTAGAGGCCGCGCCGGTAGAGGCTCTCCCCCTGGTCGGTCTGCCAGGTGCGCTGCGGGAAGTTCAGATAATCCCAGTAGCCCTCCGGCTGGTAGGGCTTCACGCTCGGGCCCCCCACCGTGCGCACGAGCAATCCCGCCGCCGACAGCGCCGTGTCGCGGACCATCTCCGCCTCGACCCGGAGCCGGTTCTGCCGGGCGAGAAGCCGATTCTCCGGATCGCGCTCGATCGCCTCGCGCGGTGCGGTGCTGCTTTGACGGTAGGCCCGGCTGGTGACGATCTCCCGGAGAACCGCGCGGAGGTTCCAGGGGGTGCCCGGAGGCTGCGCGGTCCCATCCCGCAGCTGGCAGGCGAGCCAGTCGAGGAGCTCGGGATGGCTCGGCGACTCCCCCTGGGCGCCATGGTCGTCGAGCCGTCGGGAGAGCCCTTGGCCGAAGCAGATCGCCCACAGCCGGTTGGCAAGGACGCGCGCGACGAGGGGATTGGCAGGCGCGGTCATCCACGCGGCGAGATCGAGGCGGGTGGAGCGTGGAGAGGGCGCGGCTGCGGCAGCGCCCGCCGCTGCGGGGAGGAAGGCCGGCGCGGCAGGCACCACGACGTCGCCGGAACGATCCATCCAATTCCCGCGGGGAAGGATCCGCACCGGGCGCGGCTCGACGGCCACCGTCACCGGGATGTACGGGAGGCGATCGACGAAGTCCTTGCGGGCCCGCTGCGCCGCGGCGAGCGCTTCGCGCTGGCCGGAGAGCTCGGGGGCACTCGTCCGGAAACGCTCGAGCAGGAGCGCCGTCTCCTCGGCCGACCGCTCGGCCACGGGCTTGCCACTGGCGATCCGGACCGGCTCCGGGAGGAGGCCGGGGCCGGGATCGTCGGTCGGCTCGGCCGCCACCGCGAGGCGAAACCGCCCGAGCTGAAAGCCGACCGGATGGTGCTGCTCGATCGTGACCACCAGGAGCGTGTCGGCGGGAATCCCGACCGGCGTGTCGGCGCGGACGATGAGCCACTGGTCGCGGCCCACCTCCTCGTGGATCGCCCAGCCGACGTTGTCGCCGCTGTGGCGGCCGTCGATTGCATAGGCCGCCAGCCACTTCCCCGCCGGTGTGATGTCGCCAACCACCGACTGCTCGAAGCTCGCCACCGCTCGCGTCAGTGGCACGGGCTTGTCGTCGGCCAGCCCCCTCGGCTCCTTCCCGGCGGCGGCACTGCG
>SIAG01000122.1 GCA_009691925.1 Planctomycetaceae bacterium | reverse complement strand
AGGGATTCGTCGTGCCATGGCAGAGCGCCTCGAAAATCTTCCGCTCGGGGTGATATCGCCAGATGCCACCGCGGAGCGGCACGCGCTGGTGTGGCTCGGCCGCCGGGCTGCCGATCTCCCCGGGGGAGCTGGCGCCACAGCGGCCGTAAAGCCAGCCGTCGGGGCCCCATGTCAGGCCGTTGGCGAAGGTGTGGTGGCTGTTGGGTGAGACGGTGAAGCCGTCGAGAATGGGAACCGCGGCGGCTCGCCGCCGGGCCGGCTCGTCGGTGTCCGGGGTCAGTGGCCATCCCGGTGGCGGACGATGGCCGTTGGGGATGAAGAGGAGGCGAGGGGGGCAGAGGAGCCATAGGCCACCGCGTCCCACCGCCACACTCGCGAGCCCCTCAAGCCCGTCGACGAGCGTCGCTTGCCGCTCCGCGCGGCCGTCACCGTCGGCATCTTCGAGCATCGTCACCCGGTCACGGAAACGCGGGTCGGTCTTTTGCGGCTTTTCGGCGTACGTGAGGTTTTCGGCAACCAGCAGCCTGCCGGCTGGATCGACGCACGCGGCGATCGGATTGCGGATCGCCGGTTCGGTAGCAAACAGACCGATCCGCGGGGCCAGCCGCGACTCGACCGCGGACAGCGCCTCGTCGGGATGGAGTGGTTCACCGGCCCGTTCGGTGTTGGCCAAGGCCGGCTCGGCCGCTGCTGCCCCGCCGACCGCCGTCAGGGCAAAAATGCCGGGGAGCAAGAGTGGGAGAAGTCCGCCGACCAGGCGCACGACGCCGCGTCTGGTGGGAAGAGAGCGGCTTCGAGCAGCGGGAAAAAACATACGGCGGGGCCCCGCAGCACGGGACCCCGCCGCCCTGATCAGGAGTGCGGACCGGAGCGAAGCCGGATCAGGAACATCCCATGCTGTTGCCACAATTATGGCAGAGATAGCAGTTGCCGTTGCGGACGGTGATTGCGCCGCAACTGTCGCAGACCGGAGCATCGATCTGAAACTTGGCAAACTGGCTCTGCCGGTCGCCAAGGCTCGTACCCGGTTCGAACACCATCACGCCGGCCTGCTCCAGTCGCCTGTTGGAAGCGGCCGTAGAGGCCTTCGCGGCGGGCTTGGGCGTCCCGGCCGCGAGGGCTCCATGATTAGCAGGATTAGCAGGATTAGCAGGATTAGCAGGATTAGCAGGATTGGCAGGATTGGCAGGATTGGCCGATCCGTTGGCCTGGGCTCCCCCCTTGGCCGCCGGCTTGGTGGCGGCGCTGGTCGATGCCTGGGGCGCGGCGGGGGCTTTTCCTTGCCCATCAGCCAGCCCGCTCGCCTTCATGGCGGCGGGCGAACGCTCACTCTCCGCGTCTCCGCCGGCCGATTCTTCACCGCCAGTGGTGTGGCCGTGCATTCCTCCCGGCCGGTTGGCCTCCCGGAAGCCGGGGATGAACTCGTTGCCGAGCCAGCGGAAGAGGTAGTCGACGAGGCTCTTCGCCACCGGGATGTCGGGGTTCTTCGTGTAGCCCCACGGCTCGAAGCGGGTGTGGGAGAACTTCTTCACATACACCTCGAGCGGCACGCCGTACTGAAGGCTCATCGACACCGCCGTGCCGAAGGAATCCATCAGCCCCCCGATCGTGCTCCCCTCCTTCGCCATCGTGATGAACAGCTCGCCGGGGCGGCCGTCGTCGTAGAGGCCGACGGTGATGTAGCCCTCATGGCCCCCCACATTGAACTTGTGGGTGATGCTGCGGCGCGTGTCGGGGAGACGCTCGCGGCGGGGAGCTGCCGTCACCTTGGCCGCCGCCTTGTCAGCCTCGGAGCTCGTGTTGAGGGGCTGACTCTCCTTCGAGCCGTCGCGGTAGATCGCCAGGGCCTTCAGCCCCATTCGCCAGCCTTCCATATAGGCACCGCCAACTTCGGCAGGGGTCGTCTCCCGCGGCATGTTGACCGTCTTGGAGATCGCCCCAGAGATGAATGGCTGCGCGGCGGCCATCATCTTTACGTGCGCCTGCCATTGAATAGATCGCTTCCCGAGGCGCGGCTTGAAGGCACAGTCGAAGACGGAGAGGTGCTTCTCTTGGATCCCGGTTGCCCCCTCGATCGTGTCATTCTTATCGATGGAGGCGAGGATCGATTCGACCGTCGGCTCGTCATACCCAAGCGTCCGCAGCGCCAGCGGGACGGTCTGGTTGACGATCTTGAGCATCCCGCCGCCAGCCAGCTGCTTGTACTTCACCAGGGCGATGTCGGGCTCGATGCCGGTGGTGTCGCAGTCCATCAGAAAGCTGATCGTGCCGGTCGGGGCGAGGACTGTCGCCTGCGCGTTGCGGTAGCCGTGTCGCTTCCCGTGATCGAGGACTTCGTCCCACACCTTCCGGGCTGCATCGCGAAGATAGGCCGGGCAAGCCGGCTCGATCTTGTTGACGGCAGCGCGGTGCGATTGCATGACAGCGAGCATCGGCTCGCGATTGGCAGCGAAGCCCTCGAAGGGGCCGACCGCCGCCGCAAGCTCGGCGCTGGTGCGGTTGGCCGTCCCGTGGAGGATCGCTGTAATCGCCCCGCACAGCCCACGGCCAGCGTCGCTGTCATAGGCCAAGCCGTTGGCCATCAGCAGGCTGCCGAGGTTTGAGTATCCCAGGCCCAGCGGCCGGTAGAGGTGGCTGTTGCGGGCGATCTTCCGCGTCGGGTAGCTGGCGTGATCGACGAGGATCTCCTGAGCGACGAAGAAGATCCGGCAGGCGGCCGAGAAGCGATCGACATCGAAGGTGCCGTCGGCGCGGCGGAACTTCATCAGATTGATGCTCGACAGATTGCAGGCGGTGTCGTCAAGGAACATGTACTCCGAGCAGGGGTTGCTCGCGTTGATTCGGCCGGAGTTGGGGCAGGTGTGCCAACGGTTGATCGTGGTGTCGTACTGCACGCCTGGATCACCGCACTGCCAGGCACACTCACTCATCCGGTTGAGCACCTCGCGGGCCTTCCACGACGGGCCGGCCTTCGAAGGATCGGTCACCCAGCGGGTCGTCCAGGTGTCGTCGCGATTGACCGCCTCCATGAAGTCGTCGGTGAGGCGGACGGAGAGATTGGCGTTCTGGAAGAGGATCGAGCTGTAGGCCTCGCCGTTGAAGTTGGAGTCGTAGCCCCCCTTCTCGATCAGCACGCGGGCCTTGTTCTCCTCCTTCGCCTTGCACTCGATGAACTCCATCACGTCGGGGTGCGTGACTTTGAGCGACTGCATCTTGGCGGCACGCCGCGTCTTGCCGCCGCTTTTCACGACCGCGGCCACCTGGTCGTAGACGCGCATGAAGGAAAGGGGGCCGGAGGGCTTGCCGCCGCCGGCGAGCTTCTCGCGCTGGCTGCGGAGGGTGGAGAGATCAGTGCCGGTGCCGGAGCCGAACTTGAAGAGCATCGCCTCGCTCCGTGCAAGCTCCATGATGTCTTCCATGTTGTCCTGCACGCTCTGAATGAAGCAGGCGCTCCCCTGCGGATACTCGTAGGGGTTGTCGGGCATGACGACGTCGCGCTTCGCCTCGTCCCAGCGCCAGTTGCAGGGGGTGCCTTTGACGCCGTACTGGTGATAGAGGCCGACGTTGAACCACACCGGTGAGTTGAAGGCACCGTGCTGGTGGACGCACAGCCAGGAGAGATCTCGGTAGAAGTTTTCGCCATCCTCACGCGACTTGAAGTAGCCGTCGGCGATCCCCCAGTCGGCGATCGTCCGGGCGACGCGGTGGACGAGTTGCTTGACGGAGTGCTCGCGCTCTGGCGTGTGGATCTCGCCGTAGAAATACTTGCTGACGACGACGTTGGTCGCCAGCTGCGTCCAGGCGGCGGGGATCTCGCAGGCCGTCTGCTCGAAGAGGACCTTCCCGTCCTCCCCCTTGATCGCGGCCGTCCGCAGATCCCATTCGGTGGTGTCAAACGGCGTCGCCACATCGGTGGGGCAAAAAGTGGCCGGGACAGAGAGCGGTTGCCGTCCGGCTGGCCTCGAATCCTGACCCCGCAGGTGGTCGCCTGACGACGTCGATCCGGCGTCCGAACGGTGGGTGGTGGCGGATCCGGCGGTCGGCTCGAAGGCTGCCATCGGGAAGCTCCGTGGGGCAAGAAGGAAAGGGGCGCTAAAAAAAGTATACGTCCGTATAGTTCGTATGCCAGGCGAATCTGGCCGTTGTTCACGCCAGGGCCGTGGAGCAACCGGATCAACCGGCCCGGTTTACGCGATCAGAAGAAAGCAGCTCCATCTGCATGCTATCGCTAGATGTTGTGGCAATCGATGGGGGAACCACTTCATATGGTCCCCAGTCGACCGGGGCGTGATCGTAGCGTGAGGAGGCAGGTCGTCAAGTCAGTTTTTTCACCCCCCCAATTCCGGCCGGAAAACGGGGGGTCGCCGGCGACGGGAGGAGCGCCGGTGGGCAGCGTTCCGACCCCTCGCAGGAGCGGTTTTCCGAGAGGGCCGTTGGGGCCCGCCGCCGGCTCGGGGCGGGGGGCTGTCGGCGGGGACTCCGGCGGGGTAGTTTCAGATCGCCGATCTGCCTGTCCCTGCGAGCCCGTTCCGATGGCCAAAAGCGACTCTTCCCCTCGCGCCGCCGACCTTCCTGCGGCGTCGCCCACTCCGTCGCCCGCCCCGTCTCCACGGACGCTCTCGGGAGCCCGGGTAGTGGTCCTCGCTGGCGACGACTACGAGGATCTCGAGCTCTGGTATCCCAAGCTGCGACTCGAGGAGGCCGGCGCGGTGGTGACGCTCGCCAGCCGCGACCAACCGCGGACGTTCCTCGGCAAGCATGGCTATCCCTGCCGGTCGGACACGACCGTGGCGGGGCTCGTGGCCGCCGACTTCGACGGGATCATCCTGCCGGGGGGCTGGATGCCTGACGCCCTCCGCCGCGACGCGCCTGTTCTCGCGCTCGTCGGTGACTTCGCCGCCGCGGGAAAACTCGTAGCGGCGATCTGCCATGGCGGCTGGATCGCGATTTCAGCGGGGGTCTATCGTGGCGTTCGCGTCACCGGCAGCCCCGGCATCAAGGATGACCTCCTCAATGCCGGGGCGCTGTTTGAAGACGCGGAGGTGGTCGTGGACCGACACTTCGTCTCCAGTCGCCGCCCATCCGACCTGCCCGCTTTCATGGCCGCAGTCATCGGGGTGCTTGTCGCCCGGTGATCCGTCGACGACCCAGCCACATTGAACCGGCAATGGCAATCCCCGCCAGCGTCGCGCTCGAGGGCTCCGGAACGGCGACGACGTTGGCCTCATACCAAGCGATGCCCTCGTCGTGGACCGTCTCCGTCAGGCCGACGTTGTAGAGAAAGTAGATCGGTGCGGAGGTGAGCCCTCCGGCCGAGAGCGTGACCCCGAATGCATAGAGCCCATCGGCGGCGCCGGGGGTCGCGAACGACGATCCGCTCCACCCTGACCCGATGCTCGAGTTGAGGTGTTGGTGAACCCGCCCCTGGGCGCCGGTGCTCCCGATGTTGAGCGCGCCCGAGGTCGTGCTTCCACCGATGAGGAGGTTGAAGGACCCCTTGTTGAGGTTGATGCCGACGCCGTCGCTGGCTGGCGTGAAGGAAGGCGAGCCGCTTCCGTCCCAGTAGCGGAGCGGACCGTACGCCCCGGCCGCGATCGCCAGGGCGAGGGTCGACTGGGTGGGAAGCTTTCCGTCGTTGGGGAAGACGCCGGTGGTGAAGGCGGAGCTGTTGTTGAAGCCGGGGTCGTTGATGATCCACGGGTCGTTCGGGTCCTCGCCGAAGTCGTAGCCGAAGACGGACATGCTCTGAGAGGTCGCGCCGCCGAGATCGTCATGCCCGCCTGTGAGGATCACGCCGCTGTTTGCATAGGGGACGACGTCGGCGTGTTGGGCCTGGGCGGATTGCGATCCGAAGAGGCAGGGGGAGCAGGTGGCGACCAGAGCCATCAACAGCCCCCCTCCGGCCGTGGCGAGCGGGCGTGTGGTGCGTGTCGGGACATTCATCGGGAGACTCCGTTATGTAGGTGAGAATGTGAACAGGGGTGGGGAATGCGAACACGAGGAACGATTTCAAGGCACGTTTCGGTCGGTGCAGCGACCGGGCCATCCTTCGGCCCGATGAAGCTGCCGCGGGGGGGCAATTCCTTTCCGGTGGAGGGGGACGGGGTGGTGCACCGTCAGGACGACTGGCGGCGGCACCGCGGGGCCCCGGTGTGTCAGCGCGGTCTGGAAAACTCGGGCTCTTGCCAGGGGGGAGCGCACAGCCGTGCGATCTCCTCCTCGGCGATCGACTCGATGTGGCCGTCGGCGTAGAGGTAGTGAGCCGAGCGGACGTGGCGTCCGACGGCCACCTCGTTGGCCACTCCTTGGAACACGAGCCCCCGGTTCTTGCGGGTTGTCGTGAACCAGTCGAAGGAATGGACATGGTCTGCGTAGGGATCATCGAATCCCTTCTTCTCCGAGAGCTCGAAGGCGAGGATCGATTTCGTCTTCTCGCTGATCGTCCGCATCCGATCGAACGAGGGACGGGCCTCGGTGGAGAGCCAGCCGTTGAGCGTGTAGCTCGTCATCCGGGCCGCGAGGCGCTGCGTGGCGAGCTTGTCGTCCGGACAGATCCGGATGGCGTCGACACTCTCGATGAACGGCCCGACCGAGTAGATCCACGCGCGGATGAACTCACCGGTGACCGGGTCGGGCTCGACGGTGTGGGACGTGTCTGGCCACTTGCCCTGGTGCGTATCGGTGAAGTTGAGGATGCCGATCCCCACCTGTCGCATGTTGCTCGCGCACTGGACCCGTCGCGCTGCCGCCCGCGCTGACTGGACGGCGGGGATGAGGAGGCCGATGAGGGTCCCGATGATGGCGATCACCACGAGCAGCTCCACGAGCGTGAAGGCGGACCGCGGGAGCGTCAGGCAAGAGGGTCGCCGGCGGTAGCCGGAATCGGAGGCTTGGGGAGGGGAGAAGGTCATGGTCGCGGCGGGATGAGGGAAGAGCCGATGCACGTGCAATGGTATTGCATCTGTATGATATGCGGAGCTACACTCTCTGTTCAAGTGCAAAACAACAGTTGTGTGGCCCGTGGCGGATCGACGTCGGGGAGTTGGCGATGGGGATGGCCGGTACAGCAGCGACGTCGGCGGGAGCGCTCCCCCGGGAGACCCACTCCGGGAGGGGGTGGGCGCTGTGGCTGGCCACGGTCGGTCGTCTGGCGCGCGAGGGGAGCGTCGCGCTCGAGGCGGTCGTGCGCCGGCCGGTCGTGGTCGTCGCGGCTGCGGCAGCCATGGCGATGGTGCTATCGATCGCCTGCTCGGGCCGGGCTCGGCCGGTGTGGGCGGGTTGCGCGACGACGCTCCTCGTCGGGGTCGTGGGCCCGTGGCTGTTGGTCGCCTCGGTCCGGGGCCGTGTGGCGTTCGACCGGGAACGCTGTCGGGTCGGAGAGCGGGTTGGCGTCCGCTCGGCCCTCCGGGGGCTGGCCGGCTGGAATCTCGGCGGCGACCGGGGCTACTTTTTGCACTGGCCCGAGGGGAGCGGCGTCGGCGGGGGAAGGCTCCACGGCTCCCCGACCGGAGTGGAGGCCGCCGTAACGATGGTGGCGAGGGGCCTGCAGCCGCGCTCCGCGCCGCGCGTCTGCTGCGACTGGCCGTTCGGCCTGGTGACGGCGTGGCGCGCCGTCGGCGTTGCCAGACCGCTCGTCGTTCGGCCGGTGGCGTGGCGTCTGCCACTGCCGTTGGCGATGCTCTCGCCGTCGCGGCATGGCCGACACCGTTCCGAGGGGGCCCGCGGGAGCAGCGGCGATATTCTCGGTGTCCGTGAATACCGGCGCGGCGACGATCCGCGATCGGTGCATTGGGTGCACACCGCGCGACGGGACACGCTCGTGGTTCGTGAGCGCCCCGGGCACGGCCTGCCCGTGATCCGCATCCTCCTCTCGGCGGTCGACGCGAGCCCGGCGGAGCTCGATACGATCTCGACGGTGGCCACGAGCCTCGTCGAGTCGTGGTTCGGGCAGGGGGTCGAGCTCGAAGTGGCGTGGGGACGTCTGGGGAGGGAGGCCGTCCACGACCGGCGGCTCCCCGATTCGCTCCTCGATGCCATCGCCTGCCTCGATGGCCCGGCGCTTGCGCCCCCGGAAGGAACGCTCGACCGTCTCCTGACACGATCCGATCTTGCCGCCGGGAAGCCCGACCTCGAGGTGATCGTCACCAATCCGGTCCTGCTTGGCCGAGGCGATGGAGCGTCAGCTGCTCCGCGCCTGTGGATCGTGGTTGCCGCGGAAGCCGCCGCCGGTCCCGCAGGCGTGTCGGGCACGCTCGGCCGGGGGAGGCTGGAGAGGCGGGTGGTAGTGCCCGTCGGTGAATCGGCGTCCACGGGGCTTCTTAACCTGCTCGCGGAGGTGGGCCATGATCCCGATGCCATCGGTGGTTGAGGTTGATCCGCGCAAGGGCCATGCCCCACGAGTGCCCCTCGAGACGTTCATCTTCGCAATCGGCATTTCTTTCCAGCAGCTCACCGCCTTGCCGGAGAGCCTGTCGGGGTGGTGGGCCATCGGCACCGGCAGCGCCGCCACCCTGCTTGCGATCCTCGCGGCACGATCGATGCCGCGCTGGGGTGCCGGGGGCTGGCGCACGAGGCTCGGCCACGGGCTTGTCGTCGCCACCATCGCCTTCCTCCCCGCGGTCGGGACGCTCCTCATCGTGTCGCTCCTCGGCGGTGCCCCCGGGCCGGAGGCCTTTCTCCTGGCGATCCCGGCCGGAGCCGTTCTCCTGCTGCTGACCAGTCATGCCGCCGTGGGGGAATACCGCTTCGCCCTGGCGGCCAGTTCGTTTCTCGTCGTCCTCTCCACGATCGTCGTGGCCCATCCCGCCGCCGCGCTCCTCCAAACCGTCTATGCCGGCGCCGTTTCCTGCTGGCTTGCCATCCGCCGGGAATCACGGGCCGCCGCAGAGACCCGCGGCTTCACTCCGCTGCGGGCCACGCTGCTGATCCCGGTGCTGGCCGTGGCGATCGTGGTGGCCGCCGGCAGCGGTGCGATCCGCGACGCCGCCCGGGCGGTGGCCGGCTTCATGCCGTTTTCCGGAGGGGATTCCTGGAACGACCCGTGGGCGAACGACGGCATCGGCGACGGGGAGAATCTCGTCGCCGGCCAGAAGGACGCATCGTCCTCCGGCCCGGTCGACTCGGAGCTCTTCCTCACCAGCGATCGTCCGTCGCTCTACGACCTCTTCAACGACCAGTACGGTGACCCGCCGCGCACGCATGAGCGGGCCGTGGCCCTGGATGCCAGCGAGGTGCGCGACACCGAGGGGAAGACGGCCGACAGCGATCACGCCGGGCGGGAGTTTTCCACCGTGCGCTCCGGTCGACGGCGGACCGACAAGCCTGCCGACCTCGCCGCCAGGACGCTCCTCACCGTCGACGGACCGACGCCGATCCTGCTCCGACTCGAGGCCTTCGATCGGTATGACGGGCGGACATGGTCGACATCAGCAGACCCTCAAGCGGATCGTCGGCCCACCATCGAGATTCTCGGTGGGGATTGGATCCGCGTCGGCCCCGCCGGAGCCCCACTTCCTGCCGACGATCCCGAGCACCATGCCGTCACCGTCGGAACGCTCGAGAGCCCCGTGCTGCCGCTGCCGACCCGCACCGAGCGGATGCGGATCCCGCGCGTCGCCGATCCTGCGATGTTTCGGCTTCCCGCCGAGGAGCTGCCCGCGCTCGCCCGCTCGACGGTGCCTGCGGGAACGACCGTGTCGGTGGTCAGCCGGCCGGAAGGAATCGATGGGCGGGATCCGGAGCCAGGCCTGCCGTTCGCTCCGGCGCTGCTCCGCCACGGCGAGACTCCAGACGATGGCGACGTCGAGCAGGCCTGGCTCGATGCCCTGCTCCATGCGTGGGGGATCGGCACCGCGGCCAATCCCGACTGGAGAACCGTCGCCGCCGTCGTGGCCCGTGTCCGTCGCCATGCCGAGCTCGATCCGTCCGCCGTGGCGTCCCCGGGATCGCCCGACACCGTGGAGCATTTCCTCACCGTCTCGCGACGTGGGCCGGACTACCAATTTGCCGGCGCGACGACCTTGATCCTCCGGCATCTCGGCTTCCGCACCCGCCTTGCCTCCGGTTTCGACGTCTCCGGCGCACGTCGTGACCCGCGGTCCCGCCGGGTGATTGCCGCGGCCGAGGATGTCCCCGTGTGGGCCGAGATCCAAGACGCCTCGGGGCGGTGGATCCCGCTTCAGGC
>SIAG01000121.1 GCA_009691925.1 Planctomycetaceae bacterium | reverse complement strand
ATTCACGTTGTAGGCCCCGTTCTCCGTCGTCGTGCTCGTCTGGGCTCCCGTCGGCTGGCCGTTGGCCATCCAGTTTGAAAAGCGTGCCGAATCCCACCAACTCACGTACGTGATCGGGCGGTTGGCACTCCCGAGCACGCTGTAGGTGTAGCTGTCAGATCCACCGGTACGCGAAATGCCCTTGATGTTTCCGTCGGTCCCCATGCTGGAGTTGTAAAGCGAGTAGGTGTCGGTCGCAGCCACCGCATTCAAAAACGCCGTGTATTGGCCAATCGTCACGTCGTACTTGCCGATCTGGTAGTCGTAGGCCACGGCGCCGATAAGGCCGGTGTCGTTGGTGTTGCCGGCATTGCCAACCGTCACCATGTCGATCGAAACCGCACCGGCCGGAGCCGCCAGCAGGCAGGCCAAGGCAGCCAGCCAAACAGAAAAAGCTTTCAAAGAAAAGCGAGCCATAGGATCCATCCTTTTGATGAGCAGATCTGCATTCGACGGAGGGCCGAAAACATGTGCCCGCAAATTAAATAGACCACCCCCCCAAATTGCATGTCGAGCCCAATTCAAGGCCCTGTCCAAAGTCTCGCAGAGTTTCCGGCAGCCACGGCCGCCAGATCACTTTTCACCCCCCGGTTTTTTCGCCCACATCGCCCGCACCACACGCAGAAAGCGCAACGGACCATGCGCATTGCGCAAGACACTTTGCGCAATTCCCCGCACCAGCGACTCGTCACCCCCCGCGGGTCCCGCGCCGGCACCAGCGCCTGTCCGCGACGAGTTGGAACCGGGCGGGAATTGAATCCGGGGGGCGGGCTAAGCGGCTGCCGGCTCGGCCAGGCGGCTGCCGGCTCGGGTTGCTCGTGCCAGGCGAAAGACCGCCGGCACGGCAGCCGGCTTTAGAACCCCTCAAGGGATCGAATGCGCCCTGTTTCACACCATGAGACGCTTACCAGAGCCGGAAGTCACCCGCAGATTCTGCGGGAGATGCTGTTTTCTAAAGATACTCGATCGGGTCTCTGGAGGTTCTTACTGAGCAGTTCATTCGGTGGGTGGTTTAGGTTGGTTTGCTCGTCCGGTCGCTTCGAGGAGCCTCCGCGGCACGCCGATGTCGAGGACGTGGACGGCGCCGGTGAAGGCGCTGGCGCCGGGAGCGTCGAAGCCGATCTTCCGGGCCACGAACGTGGCGGTGACATCGGCGCGGAGGCATTCCCCGGCGGCCAGCCCCGTGTCGCAATTCAAGCCGGAGGGGAGATCGACGGCGAGAACCCGGGGAAGTCGGGAACCCGGCAGAGGCCGGGAGTCCGGACCGTGCAGATTGCCGGCAAGATTGATCGCCCCAATCGCCGTCGCCACCGCGCCGCGCGGAGCGCCGCTCGAGCCGGTGCCGAGGAGGGCGTCGACGATCCAATCGGATCCGGCGAGCGCCGCAGACCACGCTTCCATCGGCGCTGATTCGAGCGGCTCGATCGCGATCCCAGCCCGGACGGCGACGGCGTGATTGATGGCGGCGTCGCCTCGGTAAACGCTCGGATCGGAGGCGAGGAGGATTTTTATCTCCGCCCCGAGGTTCTCCAGGTGACGGGCGATCACGAAGCCATCGCCGCCGTTGTTCCCCCGGCCGCAGACGATCGCCACTCGGAGCGGCGGATTACCGCGATCGAGCGAGGCAAGTGCCATCAGCAGGTGGGCGGCGTTCCGTCCGGCGTTCTCCATGAGGACGATGCCAGGGAGGGAATACTCCCCGATCGCCTGAAGATCAACAGCGCGGACCTGTTCGCGGGTGAGGGGGCGCATCGCGGCTCCGGAGTTTGGCGACTCCCACCCGCCGCGGCGACCAGCCGACATCCACGCCGCGGGCAGAAATGGAGGAGCGGGCGAGTGTCGCACGCCGCTCGGCGAGAGGGAAGCACCCCGGGGTGGCTGCCTTCAGCGATCGGCGTACACCCGCGTGACCTCTTCCTTGGTGATCGGGGCCGGCTGATCGTCGCTGGTCAGCTGCACCTGGACGCGCTGGTCCCCCTCGCGGCGACCGCGGACGCGGATCCGGTAGGTGGCCTCCTCGGACGGGGCGAGCTTCGCCAGCGGCTCAAACGAGATCGTGAGGTTGTCGACGCGGTGGGGCGAGGGCCCGCGGGCATCGACCGGCTCCATGTCGCCCAAGAGCGTGGCGGAGACGCGGACACCACTGGCCGGCTTCGTCCCCTGATTGGCGACACGAATCACGTACTCGCTGACCCCGCCAACCTCGATTGGATCCTCGCTGTCGGCCACCTCGAAGGCGAGGGCCGCCAGCCCTTCGACCTCCACGGTGTGGCCGATTTGATCAGACAGCCCGGCGGTGGTGCGGGCGGCGGCGACGACCTTTTGCGGCCCCAGCGCGATCGGCATCACGACGACCTCGACCTGACCGGTCTCGGCGGCGGGCAGCTCCTCGAGGTTCCAGAGGACGCGGTGGGTCCGCTCCTCGTAGTAGCCGGCATTGGTGGCCCGGATGAACTTCATGCCCGGGGGAAGCTGCGCGACGAGCTCGACGCCGACGGCCGGTGCCGTACCGGCGTTGGTCATGGAGAGGACACAGGTGGCGGGACGCTGGAGATAGCGGCGCGACGGCATCTGGACCGCCAGTTCGAGGGTCGGCGCCGTGACGGCGATCTTCACCGTCTCCGAGACCTCGATCTGGCCATCGGCCCGAGCGGTGAGCCGCAGGGCATGAACCCCCGGGCCGGTCGTGGCGAGGACGAGGTCGATCGTCCGCGATTCCCCTGGCGATAGCGCGCCAACGTCGAACTCCAACTCATGCCCGGCCTGGTGGGTGAGCCCTTCGGGGAGCAGGCCTTCGAGCACCACACCCGAGGCGATCCCGCTGCCGGGATTGGAGATCGTGATCGTCATGCGTGACTCGAGCCCAACGAGCACCGGCAGCGGCGGCTCGGCGACAATCTCAAGCGCCGGCCGCGTCGCCCGAGCGCGAACCGAGGCATCGGCCCGGAAGCTAACACTGGCGACACTGCCGACATCCCCTTCCTGCAGCGGCATGACGTCGAGGGCGACGCGCGCCTGCCCTCCCGGGGGAAGGGCGCCGAGTTGCCAGACGAGATCGGACGCAGGGGCCGATGCGTCGCCCTGGCCACCCGGTGCGTGGGTCGGCGAGGCGGGGGGGGTCGTGGCGACCAGCGCCGTGCCGAAAGGAACCGAATCGCGGAGCACGACATCGTTGGCCGTCGCGCTGCCGACATTCCGGACGAGGATCTCGAAGCGCGCTGTCTTGCCAACCTGGATCTCACGGGGACCGCGCTTCTCAAGCGCCAGTTGCGGCGTCTGCACGCCTTCAAGCTGGATCGCGCCGGGGCGGCCCTGGCCGGTCGGCGTGGGCGGGGGTTGATCGGGGGGCAAGCTGACGCCCCGCTGGGCAGGTCCGCCCCGCAGGGCTCCTCCGCCGGACGCGGTGGCAGGGGGTGGGCCGATCGGCGGGGCGGCGGCAAACGGCATGCCCGCTCCGATCGGCGCGGCCGCTGCACGACCCGGCTGGGCGTGAGCGGGGATCGGGGCCCCGTCGTCGAAGCCCTCATCCGCCCGATCGGAAAAGCCGGCGGTCCGACCCGCCGCGATGCCGGTGCGGGAGGAGGAAGCCGGGGGAGGGAAAGAGCTCGGCGGCGCCGCGTCCGGCAGCGGCGCTGCAGCAAACGGGTGCTGTGGTGGGGCTTCGGTGGAGCTCAGAGGGGCCGGGCTGGCTGGCCGGCGAAGCGGATTGCCAAGACCGGCCGGGAGCGGAGAAGGGGCAAGTGCCCGGCTCTCCCCGGTCGGAGCGGCGATGTCGCCGAGGTCTTCGGGGAGCCGGGCCTCGTCCGGGGCGGTAGCGCCAACGTCAGCGACAGATTCCGGGCTCTGGAAGCGCGACATGTCGTCCGTCGGCGCCTGTGGCTGGAAGTCGGCGGCAGGATCGGGCTCGCCGGCGTCGAGGCCAGGATCGTCCTCTGAGGGGCTCTCCTGTGGAAGGGGAGCGGCGCGGCCGGAGAAGTCCTGTTCCGGCGGTGCAGCCTCCGTCGCGTCGATTCCCGAGAGCGTGGTGATCAGGCCTGGCGCTCGCAGCCCCGTCCGCTCGCCACCGCTTTCCATGGCTGGGGTGGAGGTGTCGGTGAGCTCCGGCTCCACGGTTGGCAGTGCCTGGCCGAACCGGCCGGGGCTGCCATAGCGCTGTGGCGCCGGCGGCGCGTCGTCGTCGTCGCCGGGGGGCGTGCCGAACGAAGTCTGTTCGATGGGGAAACGGGCGAACCGACGCTCCGGAGCCTCGTCCGCCAGCGGTGCGGCCGCGGCGATCGGCGATGGGGCAAGATCCGGCTCGGCGGCGAGGTCGGGCCGCTCGACCCTGGCGGGGGCCTCTGCTCCGCGGAGCATGCCGCGCACGGCGAGACTCGCCCACACGACCCCGAACCCGGCGCAGGCACAGCCGGCCGCCGTGAGCGCGAAGCGGAGCTTCGAGGTCTGCGGCGACACGACGAAATCCTGTCGCGAAGGTCGATCGGACATCGGTGGAGCCTCTGCGGAGACGCCGTCGCGACACCGGTCACGCCGGGCGCACCAAAAGGGCGCGACGGGGAAATACCACAATCAGGGCGTCCTGGAGAAGGTCAACCCGCGGCGGGGAGGGCGAGAACGCGGTGGAGATGGAAGTGGAACTTGCCCAACTTGCCACCGTAGTTGCCGGCCGACACGGCCAGCAGCTCCGGGCCGACGGCCGCTTCGATGCCGGCCGCCATGGCAGCGGCCACCGTCGTCTCGTCGGTGCCGTCGATGACGATCTCGACGGCCGCTGCCACGCCGGGGTGCAGCTCGCTGGCCACCCGGCCGATGAGCGCGGGGGAGAAGGCCTCGTTCGTCGAGCCCCGCAGTCCCTCGTAGCGCGATCCGACCTTGCTCCCCGACCGCACCGCGCCCCCCGGGAAAGGCGCGATCACGCCTGGGCAGCGGTCGATCGCGGCGACGGCCCGCCGCACGGCCGCGAGGGTGCCGTCGAGCGTCGCCCCCTGGAGGATGAAGTTGCCCCCGCCGACCCCCTTCTCGATCCCGCACGTCTCCTCGACGAGGAACTCGCCATCCATCACCGGCACACGCCAGTACCGCCGGCCGTCGATGACCTTCGTCTTCTCGAAGCCGTCGCCGAAGTAGCGGACGTGGCCGCCCAGGGGGGCCCGGTCCGCCGCGGACGGCAAGCCGTCGAAGACGGCGGCCGAAGGGCAGGTAAGAAGGCACTGGGCGGTGCGGTTGGCGATCGCCTTGGCGACCCCTTCGACTGAAAACGAGAAGGCGAGGATCGCGGCCCCCGGTCGGCCGTCGGGAGTGTCGGCGGGGGGGAGCCATCCCTCGACCCCGATCTCGGCGTCGCAGCCCAGGACGCTCGTGCCATAGCCGCAGGCGGCGCGGACGGCGGCGTCGCGCCAGTGGTCGTCGTGGGCCGTGACGATGATCCGGGTGTAGCGCAGCCGGAACGCCTCAGCGAAGGTGTCGACGATCTCGGTAGGACCGATCTGCAAGGCTGTCACGTCGGGGGGATATTTTCGCGGCGGATTCAGGTTTCCCCGCCGGACCGTTTTGCCATATCCTAGCTCACGCGAGATCTGGCGTGCCGGATCGAATTGAAACTCTGCCCCACCCCCAGCAAAAGGATCCACGATGGCCCTCGTCCGCCATGCCTCCGCCGCTCCGCAGGCCGCGCGCCGTGTCGGCCGCCGGCTGTGCCTTGCGCTCCTCGCCTCCCTGCCGATGGTGGGAGTCGCCCGCGGCGCCGACGCGCCCGAGGGGGGCGTGTCGATGATCCCCAAGGATGCGGCGTTCGTTTCGGCGACGCTCCGGCTGCAGGAGCAGATCGATCTCGTTCTCCACAGCAATGCCGTCGCGGCCATCCGCCAACTCCCGGCCGTGGTCCAGGCCCTCGAGCAGTATGAGGAACAGAAGCTTCAGCCGGGCAGCCCGCTGTCGATGCTCGACACCTATCTCCAGCTCCCCGAGAACCAGCAGGCAGTGGATCTCCTCCGCGACATGGTCTCGACCGACACCTTCCTCTACGGCGAGCCCTCCTGCATCACGTTCCTGGAGTTGATCCAGAAGGTCCAGCAGGCGCAGAACGCAGCCACCATCCTCCAGATGTCGCGCGGTAGCGTACCGGGGGGGATCGAGGTCAACAGGCGGTTCGAGCTCGACCGGATCGAGATGGACGACGACGACGCTGATGATGACGACGCTGATGATGACGAAGGTTCGTCGCTCGATCGGGGCCTGAAGATCGTGCCAGTTCGGCGGCAGGTGGCCGAGATTGACGAATCAGAACTCAACACCACCGGCACCGCCGAGCAGTTGACGGCTCGGATGGTCCTCCAGGCGCTCGCCGACAACGCCGAGAAGATCGTCGTTCCCGATCTCGTGTGGGGCTTCAAGACCGGCAAGCCGGAGGTGGCGACGTCGCAGATCAAGCGGATCGAGGTCCTGCTGAAACTCCTCACGCAGACCAATCCCGCCTTCGGCAACGCGCTCGAGCGACGCTCGATCGCCGGTGGCGAAGTGGTGACGCTGACCATCGACGGCGGCCTCGTCCCTTGGGGGCAGATGCTGCGCGACCAGGCCGGCATCGAGGACGGCGATCTCGACAAGATTCGTCGCCAGCTCGGTGAGCTTGACCTCGTCATCGCCATCGGCCTGATCGGCGACCGGGTGATCCTCTCGATTGGCGATTCCGCCGACCACCTGGAGAAGCTCGTCGTCGCCGGCGGGGACGGCCTGGCCTCGACGAAGCCTTTTGAGCCGCTTCTTGAGCACCGCAACGAGCGGATCACCGGGATCTCGTACGTCAGCGAAGCCCTCGCCAGGGCCGCCGCTCCGTCCGCGGCCGACCTCGAGCAGCTCGCCGCCCTCGCCGACACGGTCGCCGACTCGGCCGGCCTCCCCGACGGAGCCGCCAGGGAGGCCCGCGAGATGCTCGGGAAGATGGCCGCCGGCTACAAGCGGCGTCTGCCGATTCCCGGCCCGGCGCTGGGCTACTCGTTCCTCACCGACAAAGGCTATGAGGGATACTCCTGGGACTGGACCCGCAATGGTGTCCTCGACAGCTCGAAGCCGCTCGATCTCCTCGGTCACACCGGTGGATCGCCGTTGCTCTCGATCGTGACGCGGGCGAAGACGCCCCCCGATCAGTTCGATGACTTCGTCGACTGGGGGCGGATGGCCCTGGCGTTCTTCCGCAAGAACATCCTCATCAAGGCCGACGAGGACGATCGGGAGCGCTTCGAACAGGCGGGCCGGCAGTTGGAACCTCTCGCGGATCGGCTCATGACCACGCTGCAGACGAAGATCCTCCCGGCGCTCGCCGACGGCCAGTCGGCCTTCGTGCTCGACGGCAAGGAGAAGGCGGCGCGGCTCCAGCGCCTCATGCCCGCCTCCGCGGAGCCGTTGCCAATCGTTGCTCCCGCGATCGCGGTCAAGCTCGACGATCCAAAGCTCTTCCGCGAGGGGCTCTCCGACCTCTTCGCCCTGGCCGACGATGTCGTCGAGGAGATCAGGACCCTCAATCCCGACGCGCTGCCTGATGGCTACCGGATTCCCGAGCCGTCGAAGTCGAAGGTCGACGGCGGTGCGCTCTGGACGTTCGCGCTGCCCAACGCAGGGCTCGATGACCAGATCGAGCCGACGATCGGCATCGGCGAGGATGTTGCGGTCTTCAGCCTCCTGCCGAAGCAGGCCTCGCGGATGCTCCTCCGGCAGCCGCAGGAGACCGGTGCCACGCTGTCTCGCTTCGGGGAACCGTTGAGCGTTGCGGCCGCGGCTGATGGCCCGGGGCTGATCGACCTCATTGAGCCGTGGATCGAGTATGCCGTTCGCGTCGGCGTGCTCCAGCAGCGAAACGGATTTGTCGACAACGACTCGACGATCGGCCCGGAAGACGACGACGACCGGATGCGGGACATCCTCCGCCAGACGGGCGTCGTGTTCGAGGCGCTGCGCTGCATCCGCGTCACCGTCGCCGAGGCCACGACCCGCTCCGATGCCACGGTCGTCCACTGGCAAAACGTCATCCGCGACCTCCCTGCGGAGCGGTGAACGGCCGGAGTTGGTCAGATTCTTGTCGCCGTGCGGCACATTCTTTATCGGCACGATCGCCCCAACGGCGGTCGTGCCGATGTTTTTTAAGTCCATGGCATTAAAGAACTTGTGGTCGCATCCTCGGCGTCTGCCCGGGGGACCTCCGGGAGCCGGCTGTCCGTCTTCAGGGGGGAGAGGCGCTCGACAACGCCGGGAACGGGTGTCACACTTGATCGTGATTCGGGGGTTTTGCGGTCACCAGGAGTTGGCGTCCATGAAGTGCACTGGCAACGATCTCGCCCGGCGTGGGTTCCTTTCGGTAGGGGTGGTCGGGGGGCTGGGGCTCTCCCTCGGTGATTTCTTCCGCATGCAGCAGGCACGCGGCGACATCAAGAACTACGCCAGTCACGAGGGGACGGCGAAGTCGGTGATCTGCATCTTCCTCCCCGGTGGCATGGCCCACCAGGAGACGTTCGACCCCAAGCCGTTTGCGCCCGTCGAGTACCGCGGGCCGCTGGGAAGCATCGAGACGAACGTGTCCGGTATTCGTCTGGGTGAGCTTCTCCCCCACACCGCGAAGGTGGCCGACAAGCTCGCCATCTGCCGCTCGATGACCCACGGTGAGGCGGCCCATGAGCGTGGCACCCACAACATGTTCACCGGCTATCGACCGAGCCCGGCGCTGCAGTATCCGAGCATGGGATCGGTCGTGGCCCACGAGTACGGCCCGCGCAACAATCTCCCCCCGTATGTCTGCATTCCCAATCAGCCCAACGAGTTTGCCGGCACCGGCTACTTGAGCTCGTCCTATGCCGGCTTCAGTCTCGGGAGCGATCCGGCCGATGGCAATTTCCAGGTCAAGGACTTGAGCCTGCCAAGCGGCGTCGACGTGCCCCGGTTCGACAAGCGGCGGCGGATGCTGGATGTCGTCAACGACCACTTCCAAACGAAGGAGAAGAGCGACTCGCTCGACGCGCTCGACACCTTCTACGACCGGGCCTACAGCCTGATCAGCTCCGACAAGGCCCGCGAGGCCTTCGACATGACGAAGGAGTCGGATGCGATCAAGGACGAGTACGGCCGCAACCAAGCCGGCATGCGGATGCTTCTCTCCCGGCGGCTGGTCGAGTCGGGCGTGCGGTTTGTCACCATGACCTACGGCGGCTGGGACATGCACGACAACATCGCCGGCTCGATGAAGGGGCAGCTTCCCGCCTTCGATCAGGGCTTCGCGTCGCTGATCCGTGATCTCGACCGGACCGGCCTCCTTGCCACGACGCTCGTCTGTGTTTGCTCCGAGTTTGGGCGGACGCCAAAGATCAACGCTACCGCCGGCCGCGACCACTGGCCGAAAGTGTTCAGCGTTGTCATGGCCGGTGGCGGTCTCAAGCAGGGGATCGTCTACGGCTCAAGCAACGCCACAGCGAGCGAACCGGAGGACGATCCGCTCACCGTCGAGGATTGGGCCACCACGATTTATGACCGGCTGGGTATCGTCGCCGACAAGGAGCTGATGGCTCCCGGCGATCGCCCGATCGAGATTGTCGATGGCGGGAAGGTCCGCCAGGGACTGATTGCCTAACGTCGCAACTCGAGCCGTGCACCGGCTGACGCCCGGACGCTCCGGGCGTTGATGCCGGGGAAGGGTCGGGCCAAAAACTCCGAGACGATGCGCCTCGATCCCAGCGGCCCTTGGCCGCCCGCACCCCAGGAGCAGCGGCGGACCCCGATCCGCCCGGAAAACGATGCCTCATGCCTGTCGCTCCCGGTCGAAAGTGAGGGGACTGGTCGTGGCGATTCTGGCGGCGGTCGGTGCCGCGGCGGCAACGGATGTGGCCATCGCCTCCTATCCGCAATTGACCATCATCCTCCCGCGCGGGGTGCAGCGCGGCGGCGAGCGCGAATTGACGCTCCAGGGGGCGCGGCTGAAGGACGCGGAGGAGATTCTTTTCCACGCCCCGGTCGGGCTCCTGGTCACCACGCCGCTGGCGGTCCGCGCGATCACGCCGGTGGATGACAACACCATCAAGGCCACGGTCTTCGTCCCGGACGACTACCCGCTCGGGGAGCAACTGCTCCAGATCCGCTGCAAGTCGGGGATTTCCGACTTCCGCCCGATTCGTATCGGCGCCCT
>SIAG01000120.1 GCA_009691925.1 Planctomycetaceae bacterium | reverse complement strand
GCCACGCTCTGACGCTCGTCTTGGTCGGATCGACCCGGCCGCTGCCGATCGAAGAGGGCTGGCTGACCCTCGACGAGGCGCGACTCAAGGGGCTCAAGAGCAGCGTCATGCTCGATGCTAAGGCGCGCGGCGGCGACCCGCGGCGGGCCTGGCGGGACGTCGAGAAGTCGATCGAAATCGCCTCGGGTTTGGCGAAGTTCCGTGCGGCCGGCGTGAATGCCCGCTACGAGGTCTGCGATCTCGCTGATGGGGGGGCCGTTGGGCAACTCGTCGGCCGGGTGGAGCGCGAGGTCGGTCCGATCCGCGGGATCGTGCACGGAGCCGGTTGGGAGTCGGCCTGTAAGTTCGAGAAGAAGACCGCCGAAGGGCTCGAGGCAACCGTCGGACCGAAGTGCATCGGGCTGGAGCTCGTCGTCGCCGCGGTCGATCCGCGCCATCTCGAGAGCGTCGTCGCCTTCGGTTCGACCAGCGGCCGGCTCGGTGGATTGGGGCAGGCCGACTACTCGCTGGCCAACGACATGCTCGCCAAGATCGTTGGACAACTGCGTCACGGTCGCCGGGGGCTCCGCGCCACCGTCTTCCACTGGCACGCCTGGGACGAGGTGGGGATGGCGAGCCGGCCGGAGAGTCGGTTCGTCCTCGAACAATTCGGGATGAAGTTCATGCCCCTTGCCGAGGGGGTGGGGCGGTTCATGGCCGAGATCGAGGCCGGGCTGCCTGAAGCCGAGGTGCTCGTCACCGAGCCGGTCTTCTGCCTCGATGCCGCCACGGCCGGTGCTGCTCACGCCCCCGCTGCGCCCCGCGGCAGCCTCGTCGCGGCGGTCGAGCAGGCCGGGCGCGGCACGAAGGTCCGCTTCGTCCTCGATCCGACCACCGACCGGTTTCTCACCGAGCATCTCCAGTATCAGCGACCACTCCTCCCTGCCGTGATGGGAGCGGAGTTGCTCGCGCAGGCGACGCTCGCCGCCGTCGGCTGCGAGCGTGTCGAGGAGATCCGCGACTTCGTCGTCGAGCGGCCGCTGGGATTTCCGACCGACCAGCCGCGCGAGGTGCGGGTGGAAGTCGTGCCGGGGGCTTCCGGCCTCGTGACGGCTCGGGCATGGTCGACCGCGCCGGGGGCCGATGGACCCGAGGGGGATCTCACCCGGGGCCATGCCTCGGCCACGCTCCTCACCGGTCCAGCCGAGCCGGTCACAGCGAAGCTCGATGATCTGCCGTTCCCCTTCAACCCGATGGTCTATCAGGATGACGGGCCGATGTGGCACGGGCCGTCGTTCCGGGTGCTGACCGGGCTGTTCCTCGAGCGCAGTGGCGGCTGGGGGAGGCTCGTCGCGCCGAACGCCGATACCGTGGCCCATCCCCGTGGCGCGGCGGGGTGGACTGTCCCGGTGGCGATGCTCGACGGGGCGATCTTCGCCTCTGCCGTCTACTCGTACGTCCTCTGTGGCAAGCGCGTCGAGATCCCCGTCCGCTTTGACCGCCTCCGCGTCGTCGGGCGCGCGACTGCCGCGGAGAAGTGCACCGTCCGCCTCTTCTTCCGCTCCCAGGATCCCCACAAGACGGTCTACGACTTCGTGATCTACGGGGCCGATGGCCGGGCGCTGGTGGCGGTCGATGGCCTTCATCTGGCAGTCCTCTCCCCGGAGCGGAGCCGCCCCTCATGACGGGAGCCACCACCGCCCCCGCCGGCCGCACCCAACGGGACCTCGTTGTCGGCGCATGGCGTGTCGATGTGGGGACGGCCCTGCCCGCGCCGGGGGAATCGCTCTCGGCGGCCGCCCGGCGGCTGGCCGAGCGGATCGCCGCCACCCGGATGGGGCTTCCAGCCGGGGCGGTGCGCGTCGCCTCGCTTCTCCCCTCCGGCCGGCCGATCGCCTCTGCCGAGGGTGGCTTGCTGCCGCTGGCGGTATCGATGGCCCACGAGCGCGGGCTCGTCGGGGCCGCGGTCTGCGCAGGGCCGGGCGTTGGGATCGACATCATCGACACCACGGTCGTCCGCGCCGGCCTCGATCACTGGCTTGACGACGGGGAACGAACCGCCGCATCACCGGGCATGGTCTGGGGGGCGAAGGAGGCGGCCTACAAGGCAGCCGGCCTCGACGCGGCCTTCCGTCCGCTCCGGGTGTCGATCGAACCGTCGGGCGACGGCACGTTCTCCTGGACGCTCCGCGACGAATGGCGCACGGCCAGCGGAACCGGCCGGTTTCTCGAGACCGGGCGCTACCTGCTGGCGGTGGCCTGTACCCACGAGGCCCGTCGACTGTCGCCGCCGCGGCCGGAGGAGCATCACCCGATCGGGATCGACGCTTCCCCGGCCTGCCTCCCCCCGGCCCGGCCGAGTGTCGCCGCTTCCGGGCCCCCTGTCCCCGCTCTGCCTGATCCCCGCTCTGCCACCGTTGATCCCCATCCCTCCGCCGTGTCCTCCAGGGAGCCGCAGTCATGATTGATCTTCACGGAAAGGTGGCACTTGTCACCGGGAGTAGCCGGGGCATTGGCCGGGCGTGTGCCCTGCGGCTGGCCGAGGCAGGGGCTGACATCGTCGTCAACTACGTCACGAGCGGTCGCGAAGCCGATGCGGTGGCGGCGGAGATCGCCGCGATGGGGCGCCGCGTGGCCTGCATCCGCGCCGACGTCGGCGAGGAAGAGGATGTCGAGGATATGATCGGCTTCGTCCGCGAGCAGTTCGGCGCTCTCGACATTGTCGTCCACAATGCGGCGACCGGTGGCTTTCGTCCCCTGGCTGCCACCTCGCAGCGGCACTTCGATGCCGCAATGCACACGAATGTCCTCTCGCTCGTCTATCTTCTGCAGAGCTCAGCACCGCTGCTCGAGGCGGGGAACGGCCGCGGGAAGGTGGTCGTTCTCTCCAGCCATGGCACCCACATGGCGCTGCCGATGTACGGCCTCATCGGCGGGTCGAAGGCGGCGCTGACGGCGCTGGCGCGGCACTGGGCTCTCGAGCTCGGCGACCGGGGGGTGAATGTCAACGTCGTCGAAGCGGGGCTTGTCGACACCGATTCCACGAGGCGTCTGCCCGGAGCCGATCTGATGTTCGCCGGCCGGACGAGCAAGACGATGGTGGGGGAGCGGCAACTCGAGGCCACCGATGTCGCCGACGCCGTTCTCTTCCTCTCCAGCTCGCTCTCCGATCTCGTCCAGGGGCAGACGCTGGTCGTCGATGGCGGGTCCGCGATCCACATCTAAACCGTATCCCACCGTCGTTTCTGCCAGGACTGCCGCCATGGCCGCGAATCACAACTACCTCCTCCTCACCGGAGCCACCGGGCTCCTCGGCCGGTCGCTCGTCCGCGACCTCGCGGCCACCGGTCGGCGCGTGGCGGTGCTCGTCCGTGGATCGAAGACCGCCACGGCCGAGGCCCGGGGGGACGAGATTCTTGACGATTGGCGGGAGGTGGCCGGGGTGACCGTCGAGGCGCCGGTCGTGCTCGCAGGCGACATCACCGCCCCCGGGCTCGGGCTCGA
Organism: Planctomycetaceae bacterium; assembly: GCA_009691925.1. Classification (GTDB taxonomy): domain Bacteria; phylum Planctomycetota; class Planctomycetia; order Pirellulales; family UBA1268; genus QWOP01. The sequence goes on along the minus strand of SIAG01000120.1, from coordinate 6,726 downwards.
GGCGGCGACGGCGGCTTGGGTGGGGCGAAACGTCGACGAGGTGGTCCACTCGGCTGCGAGCCTGTCGTTCCAGATGCGCGAGAGCGACGGCGAGCCGTGGAACAGCAACGTCAACGGCACGGCCAACGTCCTCGCGCTGTGCCGCGATCTCGGCATCCGCCGCTACCACCACGTCTCCAGCGCCTATGTCTGTGGCACACGTCGGGGGCGGATCCTCGAGAGCGAGCTCGACGTCGGCCAGACTCCTGGCAACGACTACGAACGAAGCAAGATCGAATCGGAGAAGGCGGCCGTTTCAGCCCCCTTCCTCGATGCCTGCACGGTCCATAGGCCGAGCATCATCGTCGGCGACCTCGTGGCGGGATTCACGAACACCTTCCATGGTTTCTACAAGCCGCTGCGGATCGTCCAGCCGTTCGTCGAGGCGTTTCTCGAGTCCGACCTCGAGCCGGGCTCGCTCCTCGATGTCCTGGGAATGACCGGGACCGAGGTCAAGAACCTCGTGCCCGTCGACTGGGTGTCGGCGGTCATGACCCGGATCATCAGCGATCCCTCGCTCCACGGCCGTACCTACCACCTCACCTCGACCCGACCGACGCCGGTGAGCCAGCTGTGCCGGGTGTTCGAGGAGCTCGTCGTCGAGATGGCCGCCGAGCTCAAAGGAGCCCGCGCTGCGGCCGGTCCGGCGAAGGGGGCCTCGGGCTTCGACGCGGTCATGCTCGCGCGTCTCTTCGAGGACCAGATGCACGTCTACCGTGCCTACTGGAGCGACGACCCCCGCTTCGACAGCACCGCGTGCACCGCCGCGGTCCCCGATCTGCAGTCCCCCGAGCTCGACGACGAGACGCTCCGTCGCCTCTGCCGGTTTGCGATCGCCAACCGCTTCCGCTGGCCGCCGCCGGGGCGGGCCGTGCGGACGGTCACGGCGCGGGGCCTCCTCGAGCGGCGGCTCGGGCATGCGTCGTGGCAGGCACCGGTCGGCGGGCAAGTGGTCGGTCTGTCGGCGGCGGGGGGCGGGGGTGGTCAGTGGACGATCCGCTGCGAGGCGGGGCGGCCGGTGGCGCTCCATGTCGGCCTGCCGCCGTTGGCCGCACCGTCGATTCAGACCAGCGCCTCGTCCCTCGAGTCGTGGCTCCGGGGAGCGGTCATCGCGCGCGGCGCGGTATCGCTCAACGGCGCCGATCAGCCAGCGCGACGATTCGCCGCGCAGGTCCTCGCCGAGCTGGTGGCCACGCCGGTGTCGACATCCCGTGAGCGCGGTGTCGACGCCATGGCCGCAGCGGTTCGTTGAGCGACGCGAAACAGCCGTCAACGACACGCCTTGAGGCCTTTGCTGCGGGCGGTCAGGAACAGGCCCGTTTGAGGTAGTCGTGGAAGCACCAGATCCGTTCCTCGCGGGTGCCGATGCATCCGCGGAACGGCGTGGCGCTGATGCCCTTCTGCTGGGCGGCGAACACGCTCGAATCTTCGCGCTGGATGGCGGCGTTGGCTTTGACGCCGTGCCGCGCCGTCAGCCGGGCGATGACCCGCGTAAACAGGCTCCGCTTTGTGCCGTCGAGGCTAAACATCCAGGCCAGCGTCCGCGATGTGGTGGGGCCGGTGGGCAGATAGACCTGACAGTAGGTGAACAGGTCTGAGAAGGTGAAGACGAGGTTTGGGAAGACGTGATGGTGGACGTATTGGTCGGTGGTCGTGCCGCCACCGAGCCAGCCGACGACCTGCCGCTGCTTCTTGACCGGCTCGCTCTCCTTGCCGAGGTCGAAGACCAGCGTCGTCGACCGATCCTCCAGCCAGTGCTTTTGGGCCTCCTCGGGGATCAGGCCGAAGCCGCCGAGCGTGGTCGGATGGACAAGGGGGAGGTGGTAGGTCTCCACCGTGTTCTCCACCGGGATCTTCCAGTTGCAGTCGAAGTCGGCGGCGTAGCGCCAGTTGCAGCGGTAGGGGGGGGCGAATGCGGCGCCGATCCGATCGTGCCAGTCGCCGAGCCAGGTCCGCAGGTCGCTCCCCTCGGCGGCGAGGCGAACGAAGACGATCTCGCCGCAGGTGTCGACGGGGAACACCTGGAGGGCGGCATTCTCGCGATCGAAGGGCTTGAAGCAGCCGCCGTCGGGAACCTTGTCGATTTTTCCGCTCGCCTGATACTCCCATCCGTGGTACTGGCACGCAAGCTTCGGGGAGTGCCCGCGCGGCAGGTCGGTGAGCAGGCAGTGGCGGTGGGAGCAGACGTTGAGGTAGGCGTGGAGTTGACCGTCTTGGCGCCGCAGCAGGAGGGGGCGGCCGAGGAGGTCGAGGGTGATGAAGTCGCCGTCGTTGCGGAGGTCGCTCGTCAGCGCTACCGGATGCCAGGCGGGGAGGAAGAGCCTGTCGACCTCGGTGCGCAGGACCTCGGCGGAGAGGTAGTCCCCCGCTTGCAGAACGTATTCGAGCCGCTCCTTGTGGATGAACATCATCCGCCGACAGTACTTTGCCGGCGGGGGCCGATCAACTCCCCTGGGCAAGTGACCCAGGCCCCGGGGCAGGAGGGCGGAATGCGGGGCGACGAGGTGATTTCCCAGGGAGCCTGCCGGATGTGCCGGATGGAGGACCGAACTTGAGTGGCCCCCTTTCGTGTTCTACATTGGATTAGTGGTTCGGAGGGTAAGCGAATTGGCCAGCGGTCTGACTCGAAATCAGATGTCCAGAGATGGATTGTGGGTTCGAATCCCATGCCCTCCGCTTGAATGGTTTGTTGTGTCGGTGTTGATCGATCGATGGCGATGTTGTCCCCGGGGCTACGATCTGCGGTGGCCCCGCCCGGTTCGTCGGTCGACCCGACGCTGCCTGGCCCCGGACCCTCTGTCCGGGGGCCGGTTCCCCGCCTGCCGTTTCCCCACTGCCGCGACCCGGATCCCTCCGGTGTGGCGCTCCCCGGTTTCGTGGAATCCAACATGGACGCTCGCCGCTTCAACCCCCGTTTGGCGATTCTCGTCGTGCTGCTCTTCGTGGCCGCGGGGTGCGGGGTCTGGGTCCTCCACAAGTTTCAGGTGCGGCGGAATGCGGCTGCACTTCTGGCCACCGTCGATGAGAGCGTCGCGGCCGGGAACCTCGGCGAGGCGATCAACCCGCTCCGCAAATACTTGGCACTCCGGCCCGCCGACCAAGAACGCTATCTCCAGCTCGCTGGCATCCTCGCCGACCGCGCCTTCTCCGCCGCGCGAACCCCCGAAGCATGGGCGTTCACGAAGGACGTCCTGCGGACCGCCGTCACGCGTGATCCGGAGCAGGATACGCTCCGAGAGAAGCTGGTGGTCCTGCTCCTGGAAGCCAACGAGATCGAGGCGGCGCTGTTCCATGCGGCGGCCCTCCGCAAGCGAAGCGATCCCGTCAAGGATCCCGAAGCGTTCGGTCGGTACGGCATGCTCTACGCGCAGGCGGCGATGAAAGCGGGAAGGCCCGATGAGGTCGAGCAGACACTCGTCGAGCTCACCGAGGTCATCCCCGGAACGCCGCTGCCGCCGGAGCGGATGGATGCATTCGTGTTCCTGGCGGCAATCCAGTCGGAGGGGAGATCGCGGTTGCAGGCCGCCGAGGAGGTCCTTCGGAGGATGGTCGCGGTGTTCCCCGATTCCCCGCGGGCATGGAAGGTGTTTGCCGGATGGAGTCGGCGCAACGGCAAGATCGATCAGGCCGCCGAGGCGATCGCCAAGGCGCGGGCCCTGGCACCGGACGACGAAGAAGCAATCCTCATTGCTGCCACCGTGGCCCTCGCGCAGGGAAAGCCCGATCGGGCCGAAGCGCTCCTTGCCTCGATCCCGTCCGATGCCCCGCTCTCTGAGTCGCTCGTCATGGCCAGGGCCGAGCTCGCCCGCGTCCGCGGCGACAACGCCGCCATGATCGGCTTCCTCCGGGCAGGCGTGGAGGCGTTGCCAACGAGCCAGCCGCTGATGTCGGAATGGATCGTGCTCCTCGCCGATTCAGGCCGGATCGAGGAGGTTCGCAGTTCGCTCGTCGAGGGGCGCAAAGCGCTCCCCGCGGATGCCCCGGCAATCCTCTACGGCGAAGCAGCCGTGGTGATGGCCGAGGGGCGGTGGTCGCAGGCGCTGGCGATCTGGGAGCGGTTGGGAGCGATGGTCGGGTCCGATCCGTCGCTCGCTCGCCGGGTCGATATCGCCAGGGCCAATTGCCACGATGCCCTCGGCGACACCCTGCGGGCCGCGGAGGCCCGTCGTCGTGTCGCCGCCGGGGCGCCCGATTCGGACTTGGCGAAGTTCCTCGAGGCGACGGATCTGGAGCAGGCGGGTCGCCCCGACGAGGCAAGAGCGATCGTCGAGAAGCTGGCCGCGGGTCTGCCGCGTGAAAAGCTCGTCGCCAAGCCGGAGCTCTGGAGAACCCTGCTGCGAATGCGGCTGGCAGCACAGTTGCGCCGTCCGGCGGTCGAGCAGGACTGGTCCGCCGTCAACGCGCTGGTGGACGAGGTCACCGGTGACGGCGGGCTCCCCCCCGACATGGCCGCTGGGATCCGCATCGAAGTGCTCTCGGCGCGCGGTGACCGCGAGGCGGCTCTCGTTGCCGCGGAGGCCGCGCAGGCTGCGTATCCCGATGACCTCCAACTCTTCAAGCAACTCGTCGGCCTCCTTGCCGCGGCCGATCGCGGCGACGAGGCATGGGCCAAGATCGACGCCGCCTCCGAGGCGCTTCGCGCTACCCCTGCATTCGTCGGGGCCGAAATCGATGTCCTCGCCGGCACGAACCGCGGCACCTGGGGAGAACGCGTAGACGACATCGATCAAAAGGTGATGGCGCTGTCGGGGCCCGGGGCCCGAGACGTGAAAGGGCAGTGGATGGCGTTCCAGATCGGCCTCGGGGCGGATGGGGCGGCGCAGGCCCTTGCCGAGTCGATTCTGGCTGACGACCCCGACGACGTTCGCCTTCGGATGTTGCTCCTTGATGTCAGCGCGGAGAGCGACGACGCCAAGGCGGTCGCCGAGCAGGCCGCGTCGATCGGGAAACGGTTCGGGAGCGACACGGCAATCAGTCGCGTCGCCCGGGCCGTCCAGGGGATCATCGAGGTTCGGGCCGCACGGCTGGCCGGCGGCGACTCCGATTCGTTGTCGGAGGCCGAGAAGAAGACGCTCGCCGAGGCCCGCAAACTCCTCGAACAGGCGGTCGAGGAGCGGCCCGACTGGGACGCCCCTCCGCGCTTCATGGCGTCGATCGCCGAGCTTGAAGGGGACCGGAGCGCCGCGATCGGGTATCTGCGCCGCGCTATCCGCGGTGGCGAGCCCCTTCCTTTCGCCCGCCGTCGTCTCATCGTGATGCTCGTGGCGACGGGCCGATTCGACGAGGCGGCACCAGTGATCGCGTCGCTCGGCGAGTTCGGGGGCCCAACTGTGGACCGGATCCGCGCCGATTTTTTCGCGGCCACCGGCCGGAGTGATGAGGCGATCCGGCTTGCGGCCGCGCTGACAGAGAACGAGCCGGAGAACGTGAATCAACTGCTCTGGCACGCCGGTCTCCTTACCCGCTGCGGCTGGCCGGAGGAGGCGGAGGCGATGGTTCGGAGGGCGATCGGGGCTGCCCCGCAGACCCCGGCGCCCTATCTGGGGCTGATGCGGATGCAGGTTCAGCGGAAGCTCGATGGGGATGCTCGTGCGACCCGGGATAGCGCGCTGCTGGCCCTCGAGGGCACCGCCAAGGACCGGTTCGCGATGGTGGCTGCCTCGCTCGTAGGGGGTGGAACCGAGATCGAGGCCGGCTACCGCGAGGCCGTCGCGGCCGACGCCAATGATCTCGCGGCCGCCCGGCGCCTCGTCGAACAGTGCCAGGTGAGCGGGCGGCTCAAGCAGGCGCGCCAGGAATTGCAGCGGATCGTCGGGCTGGAAGCGGCCAAGGGCACCCCGACGCTCATTTGGGCCCGTCGGCGGCTGGCCGAGCAGATGGCGGTAGGGGCGAGCTACCGCGAGTTCCAGCAGGCGATCGCCCTTCTCGCTCTCAACCTCGACGAGGATGGAAAGCAGTCCGATGATGACATGGCGCTGGAGGCCACGCTCCTCCTGCGGCGCTATGAGCCGTCGAGTTGGCGGCGCGGGCTGCAGGTTCTGGAGATTCTGTCCGAGCGCCGGCCTCTGAAGGTCGAGGAGAAGCTGATGCGCGAGAAGGCGCGGGCAACGCTCGTGCCGTCGCTCCGTCCCCAGTCGATCCGCAACATCGGCGAAGTCGCCCTGTCGGCGGACGGCAGCTCGGCGATGTTCGCGATGCTCGTCGAGATGTGTCTCGACGACGGTGACATTCCCGGGGCAGAGGATTGGCTGGAGAACCTCCGGCAGGTCTCGCCGGAGGGGTCGCTCACGCTCCGCCTCGTCGCCAAGGTGGCGCAGGCGAAGGGAGATTCGGAGACCGTCGCGGGCGTGATCAAGGCGCTGCTCCCGGACGCGCGCCTCACCGAGGCAAATGCCAGTCGGATGGTGATGTCGGCGCGGATCGTCGAGGATCTTGGATTCCCCGAGGAGGCCGGGCGGGTGTTCGCAATGTGCGCCGAACTGTCGACCGACGGGGTTCTCCTCCAGGCACAGTCGCTCGGTCGCCGCCACCGCACCAAAGAGGCGATCGCCCTGGCGGAGTCGGTCCGCGCCAGCGTCTCGCCGCAGTCGTTTCTCGACACCCTCCTGGCGATTTCGCGGTATTCCGATGCCGACCCGGATTCGGACGCGGTCGACGACATCGAGCGGATCGCTGGGTCGCTCCGCC
>SIAG01000119.1 GCA_009691925.1 Planctomycetaceae bacterium | reverse complement strand
AACGGGATCTCGACGAGCCTGCCGCGGGATGTGCAAGACGCGATGATCCGCCTCGTGCCGGGGCTCGAAAATGCCCGGATCATGCGCTACGGCTATGCCGTCGAATACGACTACGCCCCCCCCGATCAGCTCACACCGTCGCTCTCGAGCAAGCGGGTCGCCGGCCTGTTCCTGGCCGGGCAGATCAACGGCACCACCGGCTACGAGGAGGCGGCGGCACAGGGGATCGTGGCCGGGGCCAACGCTGCCCTCGCCGCGGCGGGGCGCGAGCCCTTCATCCCCGACCGCGCGGAGAGCTACGTCGGCGTCCTCGTCGACGATCTCGTCACCCGCGGGGTCGACGAACCCTACCGGATGTTCACCAGCCGGGCCGAGCACCGTCTCGCCCTCCGCCACGACAATGCCGACCGACGGCTGACGCCGGTGGCGGCCCACCTCGGGCTCGCGGAGCCCGCCCGCGTCGAACGATTGACCGCGAAGCTCGCCGCCATCGAGGCGACGCGGGAGGTGCTCGGGGCGGGGCGAGTCGGCGGCGTGTCGCTTCTCGACATGCTCCGCCGCCCTGACTTCACCTGGACCGATGCCGTGGCGGCCTGCCCGTCCCTGGCCGCGGTGGCGGCGGAAGTGGCGGGCCAGATCGCCTGCGACCTCCGCTATGCGGGCTATCTGGGGCGGGAGCGGGACCGGATCGCCAAGCGTCGGGCCGAGGGGGAGCGGCCGATTCCGGAAGGGCTCGACTGGGCCACCATCCGCCATCTCCGCGCCGAGGCCCGCGAGCAGCTCGCCCGTATCCAGCCCCGTTCGCTCGCCCAGGCGGGACGCGTCAGTGGGATCACCCCAGCCGACCTCGCCCTGGTCCTCGTTCACCTCCAGGGGCGCCTCCGGCAGAGAACCCCGCGCGACCAGGCCTGACTCCCTCCCGGAAACCCGCCGATGCGCATCGTTCACATCACCGCCGGGGCAGGGGGGAGGATCTGCGGATCGTGCCTCCATGACAACGCCCTGGTCCGCGCGCTGCGGCAGCGCGGCCGCGACGCGATCCTTCTTCCGGCCTACGTTCCCACCACGACCGACGAGGAGAATGTTGCCGAGCGGCGCGTCGTGATGGGGGGAGTGAACATCTGGCTGCAGGAGTTCGTTCCCTTCTTCCGCCACACCCCCTGGTTTCTCGACCGGCTTCTCGACGGTCGCCGCCTGCTGACGTGGCTGGCGGGGCGGACGGCGCAAACCAAGCCAGAGGATCTCGGCACGATCACCGTTTCAGCGCTCGAGGGGGAAGAAGGGCACCAGCGCAAGGAAGTGGAGAAGCTCGTGCGCCTCCTGCGAAACGATCTTCAGCCCGATGTCGTCCATCTCTCCAACATCCTCCTCCTCGGGCTGGCGCGACCGATCCACGCGGCGACCGGTGCGGCGATCGTGTCGAGCCTGTCCGGCGAGGATATCTTCATCGGCCAGCTCCCCCCCGCGCACCGCGCCCGGGTTCTCCTCCTCCTCCGCGAGCGCTCGGCCGACGTTGAGCGGTTCGTCGCCTTAAACCAAGCCTTCGCCGACCAGATGGCCCCAGTGCTCGGGGTCGCCGCGGAGAGCATCGCCGTCGTGCCCCATGGCGTCGATTCCAGCGGCTTCCCTGCCACCCCCCCCGATCTCGTGGCCCGACGGCGCGGCCGGGACGGCAGGCTCCGCATCGGGTCGCTTGCCCGGGCCTGTCCGGAGAAGGGGCTCGATGTTCTGATTCGCGCCGTCGCGACGCTCGCTGCCACGCACGACGTGACCCTCGTCGCGGCGGGGGCCGAGATCGAGGCGGAGCGTCCCTATCTCGATCGCTGCAAGCAACTCGCCGCCGAGCTCGGCCTGGCGGGCCGCTTCGAATGGCGTGGGCAGGTCGACCGGGCCGGAAAGCTCGCGCTCCTCACCGAGGTCGACCTGTTCGCGATGCCGACGACACACCCCGAGGCGAAGGGGATCCCGGTCCTCGAAGCCTTCACCGCCGGCCTCCCCGTCGTCGCCTCCGATCATGGCGCGTTCCCGGAATATCTCGGCCGCGATCCCGCCACCCGCCTCGGGCTGCTGTGCACGCCGGGCGACCCGGCGGCGCTCCACGCGGCGCTGCTCCTCCTCGCCGACGATTCCCCCCTGGCGGCGCGGATGGGGCGCGATGCCTTCGCCACGGCCCGGGAGCGCTTCAGCCCCGCCGCGATGGCCGCGGGCCACGAGAGGCTCTACGCCGACCTCCTCGCCGCGCGGAAACGCTAATCGTCCGCGGCCCGTTCCCCCGAGCCGTCACTTCCACTGCCACAGGTCGCCCGCAGCCAGCACGCTCCGCGGGGCATCGCTCTCGAGCCATCCCAGAGCCGCCGCGTCGCGCCCCAGAAAGGCGTCGAAGAAGGCGGTGGAGAGGGCGAGAACAACGCGGTGGTGGTTCGGGTCGCGCGGGCGCTTGCTGCCCGGCAGGACGCGGTCGCCGAAGGCTTGGTGCTCCCCCTGGAAGAGGACGAGCTCGTACTTTTCTCCCGGCGGCAGGGCCGCAAAAACCGCGCGGCGCGACTGCGGCGTGGCATTCCCGACCGGCGAGTCATCCTCCGTGCCGGTCATGATCATCCAGGGGATGGCGACGCCCCCGAAGGCCGTCGCCCCGTCGCCGATCCGCGGCAGCGACGGGCTCATGAGGAGCGCCGCACCGATCCGCTGATCGGTGAACGGCATTCGTCGGTCCGCCGTTCTTTGCCCGCTTACCCCCTGGGCCGTGACGGCGCCGAAGGAGTGGCCGGCGATCCCGACCCGGGTGGGATCGAGCCGGCCAGCGAGGGGCCCGCCGGCCTCGCCGTTGAACGCCTCGAGCCGATCGAGGACGGCCGGCACGTCGCGGTAGCGATCGAGCGTTGTCGAGAGATTGACCGCCTTCCGCAAGCCCGGCAGGCGCTCGGGGAAGGGAAGATCGCGCCACACCGCCTCGTCACTGCCGGCATGCTGGAGGAAGACGACGCAAAAACCCCGCGCCGACCAGTGGCGCCCCAGGTAGGCATTGCCCTCGCGGGCGCCGCCGAGACCATGGCTGAAGAGGATGACCGGCGCCGGTCGGTCGTGGCTGGGGAGCCAGACGCGGACGGGGATCGTCCGTTCGCGGGCATCGTCAACCACGTCGAGATCGAGCGGCGCCGGGAGGCGAGGGGGCGATTCGACCGCGAGGGGATCGTAGGGCGGATCAGCCGCATGCGCCATCGCCACCACTCCGAGGCAGGCCATCGCGAGGAGGCAGCGGGGCAGGGGCATGGCCGGCCCTCACGTCTGGTTGCCGTCATGCCCCGGGCCGTCAGCGAGGTCGCCGCCATGCCCGCCGTGCTTCCCCGGGAAGGCCATCGAGGCCGCCACACTCGCGCCGATCAGGCCGACGACGATCAGCAGTGAGAGCCACGGCGGTATGAGGTGCCCCTCGCCATGGGCGTCCCAGCCCCACCGGTCGGCGAGCCATGGCTGATGGCGGGCCCATTCGGCGATCATCTTCGCCCCCACAAACACGAGCACTGCCGACAGGCCGTAGTTCAGGAACCGAAACAGGTCCATGACCCCGGCGAGGAGGAAGTAGAGGGCCCGCAGCCCCAGAATCGCGAACACGTTCGACGTGAAGACGATGAAGCGGAAGTAGTCGGCATGCTGGTCGACGACGCCGAGGATCGCCGGCACGCTGTCGACCGCAAACAAGACATCGGTGCTTTCCACGACGAGGAGCACGAGGAACAGCGGTGTGGCAACGAGCTTGCCCGCCTCACGGACGAAGAACCGGTCCCCCTCCTGGTGGTTCGTGACGGGGATCACCCGGCGGACGAGTTTGAGGAGGAAATTATCACCGGGATCGACCTCCTCGTCGCCGAACGAAAGCTTGATGCCGGTGTAGATGAGGAACGCCCCGAACAGCGGCATCACCCACTGGAACCGCTCGATGAGCTCCGTCCCCAGGAGCACGAACGCCAGCCGCATGATGACGGCGCCGAGGATCCCCCAGAAGAGAACCCGGTACTGGTACTTGAGCGGCACCTTGAAATAGCCGAACACCACCGCGAACACGAACACGTTGTCCATCGACAACGACCATTCGACGAGGTAGCCGGTGAGGAACTCGACCGCGGCATTCTTCCCCAGCCACCACCACACCAGGCCGTTGAAGGAGAGGGCCAGGGCGGCCCAGAAGCAGGTCCAGAAACCGCTCTCGCGGAGCGACGGCTCGTGGGCTTTGCGGTGGAATACCGTCAAGTCGAGCGTCAGCATGACCACGACGAAGGCGGCGAAGGCGGCCCAGTGGGCGAAGTGGATCGGGCCGACGGCGGCAGCAGCGTCGGCCGCGGCGAGGATCGGCAACCAGGCGTGCAAGGCAGGCGGTTCCTTGTCGGAGCGGGTCTACGGAGGAGCGGCAAGTGTAGCAGGGGGGGCGAAACCGGCCCCTGTCAGTCCGGCAGACCGCGGACGAGGCTCGTCGTCATCGCGGCGAACACCGAGGCAACCCGGTCCCACTCGCTGTCATCGGCCTGACAGAAAACGACATGGAGGGAACCGGGTGCCTGAAGCGTCCGCAGTGAGGCGGTGTTCGTGAGGTCGAGGCAATAGAAATTGAAGTCGAAGCCGGGGAGGAGATGGCCGCCGATCGTGTCACTGGCCGCCTCGATGTCGATGTCCTGGTACTCCGACCGCATCTGGGCGACGACGGCTTCCGCAAGCAGTCGGGCATTCCCATCTCCTTCGTGCCGGCTCACCGACCAGAATCCACCCCCCGGAGAAAGGAGCGTAACAGACGGGCTGTCACCAGCTTCGGAGCCACCGTCGGCGTCGAGCTCCAGTGTCCAGTCGTCGGGATAGTCGAACACCAATCCGATCCGATCGAACCGCATCGTCTCTGGCCCTCGGCAGCGGCCGTCAATGGGCTCCCGCGACCACCTCCGGCCGATCGGTCCCTGACGTAACCACCTGGATCATAGCGAGTTGTGCCGACGGGAGCGGTCTGGACCGGATCGCGGCCCCCCGCTACTGTCCCCGCCCCGTCCCGTCCTGGGAAACGCCGCCATGACCACCCCCCCAATCCCCACCGCGCCCCGCTGGCACGCCCTCGACTGGGTCGTGCCGATCGGGATTCTGCTGGCCGTGATGGTGATCATGGCGCCGGTGCCGGCGGCCATCCTCGACATCCTCCTGGCGGCCAACCTGACGCTCTCGGTGCTCGCCCTGCTCGGGGCGATCGCCGCCCGGACGCCGCTGGAGTTGAGCATCTTCCCCACCTTCCTCCTTGTCTCGACGCTCGTCCGCCTCGTCCTCAACGTGGCCACCACGCGGCTGGTGCTGTCGCGGGCGGCCATCGACGGCGTCGACGCGGCCGGGGAGGTCGTGAAGGCGTTTGGCGAGTTCGTCGCCGCCAATGATCTCGTCGTCGGAGGGGTGATCTTTGCGATCATCGCGGTCATCCAGTTTGTCGTCATCACCGCCGGATCGACGCGGACGAGCGAAGTCGCAGCCCGATTCACGCTCGACGGGCTGCCGGGGCGGCAGATGGCGATCGATGCCGAGGTCCAAGCCGGGGCCCTTTCGCGCGAGGAGGCCCGGGCGGCACGCCTCGAGGTCCAGCGCCACGCCGACTTCTTCGCCGCCATGGATGGCGCTAGCCGGTTCGTGCGCGGCGAGGCTGTCGCCGGCGTGATCATCACCGCGGTCAACATCGTCGGCGGCCTGGCGATCGGCGTCGTGCAGCACGGCATGCCCCTGCGCCGCGCCATCGATGTCTACTCCCGACTAACGATCGGCGACGGGCTGGTGAGCGCCGTGCCGGCGCTGTTGGTCTCGGTGGCGACGGGCCTGTTGATCTCGCGGTCGAGCCAGGCGGTCGACCTGCCGCGCGAGCTTGGCCGGCAGTTCTTCTCCCGGGCCCACGTCCTCGTCATCACGGCCGCCTTCCTCGCCGCCCTGTCGCTCACCGGCCTCCCACGCGTGCCGCTTTTGGCGATGGCCGCCACGCTCGGCATCGGCGCGATCCTCCTCGCCCGCCACCAACGGGCGCCCGCCCCCGCCCCCGCCGCGGCCGGCGAGCCGGCCCCCGGTCCGACGGTCCCGGTCGACGAGCCGATCGTCGTTGAACTCGGCAGCGGACTGCTCGGCCTCGTCGCCGGTCCCGAGGCGGTCTTGGTCGCGGCGGTCCGGCGGATGCGTGCCGAGATCGGCGCCGACCTGGGGATGGTGGTCCCGCAGGTGGCCTTCCGCGACAACCTCTCCCTCCCCCCCCGCGGCTACCGCGTTACGGTGGCCGGCGACGCTTGTGCCGATGGCGTTCTCCCCGAGGGGCGGCGTCTGGCGCTCCCCCGGGCCGGCGAACCGCTCTCCCTCGATGGGCCGGAGGGGATCGAGCCGGGAGGACAGCGCCGCGGCGTCTGGGTCGGCCAGGCCCTCGCCGAGACCGCCGGAAAGCGCGGCGCCGCGGTCCTCGACGAGACGACCTGCATCCGGCTGGCGCTGGAGTCATCGATCCGCCGCCACGCCGATAAACTCCTCCCCCGCGAGGCGGTGGCCCGGCTGCTGGAATCGCTCCGGGCGACGCAGCCGGCCCTCGTCGAGCAGTCGACCGGCGCCGGCCTGCCGCTGGCGCGGATCCACCGCGCCCTCCAGCTGCTCATCCGCGAGGGGGTGCCGATCCGGCCCCTCTCCGAGGTCCTCGAGGTGCTCGCTGACCACGCCGGCAGCGACGCGACCCCGGTCCACCTCGCCGAGGCGGTCCGCCGCGAACGCGCAGCGACGATCTGCCGTCGAGGCCGCGACGCCGATGGCCGGCTGGTGGTCGTCCGCATCGCCCCTTCCGCGCTTGACGATCTGCTCTCGGACAGGGGCCGCGAAGCCTCCCGGGTCATCGCCCAGATCCGCAGGGCGGTCGCCCCCCGCATCGAGCGAGGCGCACCGGCCGTGGTGGTCGTACCGGCCCACGGGCGCAGCACCGCGCGCGACAGGCTCTGCCGGCAGCTCCCAATGCTCCAGGTGCTCTCCGACGTGGAGACGGCCGGTGAGGATTCGATGGTGGTGTTTGTGACGGTCGGTGAGGAAGCGGCGATCAGGGCGGCCTGACGCATCCACGGCTCTTTCCGGCACGGATGCCGGGAGGAACTGTGGCGGAATTGCGGTCCCGGACGGATTGGCTCATGGACCGGGGCCTTGGCGGACGATTGATAGTGGCTTGGCGGCCGGAAAGGCCGGGTTTTCCCACCGCGGGAGGCCCGACAACACGGCCGTGGCGAGCCGGCCCTTTCATGGAGGATCTCGTGGCGAATCAATATGCTGCACAGCTGACGGCCGAGGATATCCAGGAGCTCTGGAAGCAGTTCAAAGCCGATCAGTCGGATGAGCAACTCCGCAACAAGCTCATCGAGATCTACCTGCCGTTGGTCCGCTACAACGGCGAGCGGATCTGGTCGCGGCTCCCCGAGGGGGTCGAGCTCGACGATCTCACGTCGGCGGGCACCTTCGGCCTGATGGACGCGATCGATGCGTTCGACATGAGCCGCGGGGTCAAGTTCGAGACCTACTGCGTGCCGCGGATCCGCGGGGCCATGCTCGACGAGCTCCGGACGATGGACTGGGTGCCGCGGCTGGTGCGCAGCAAGGCCAGTAAGCTCAACGAGGCCCTCAAGACGCTCGAGGCGAAGCTCGGCCGGGCACCGGCGGATGCCGAGGTGGCAGAATACATGCAGCTCTCGCGGGAGGATTTCGAGAAACTCCTCGTCGAGGCCAACGCTGCCAGCCTCGTCAGCCTCAACAAAAAGTGGTGCGAGACCGACAGCTCGAAGGATGTCCGCGAGATCGACATCCTCGAGGACAAGAAGGGGGAGGACCCGACGCGCCGCATCCAAAAGAGCGACCTCATGCGGCTGGTGACGAAAGGCCTCAACCGCAACGAACGGCTGATCATCATCCTCTATTACTACGAGGAACTGACGATGAAGGAGATCGGCGCCACGCTCGATCTCTCCGAAAGCCGCGTCAGCCAGATGCACAGCGCCATTGTCGAGCGGCTGCAGAACCAGCTCGAACGCCGCCGCCCCGAGTTCGCGATGTGAGAATTGGGAGTGCCACCGAGGGCCAATGGCCCGGGAAACGTCGGAAGCTGGGAAGGCGGGGCAGGTCGGGCTGGTGGAAGGAATCAAAACGGCACCAATGACCGGGTTTTTTCCACAAGTTCCCCCCACCGGTTGGTCGATGAACAATGGAATGCTCGTGGCGCCCCGAGCCGGGATCGATCCGGAAGGGACGGCGGGCGGCGACTGGTGTCGCCGTCCCGAGGAAGCGCGGCAAGATTAGGAACGTTCGGGCGGATCCGTTTTCTTCCTTCCAGATATCTGAACTCTCCGGTCCACGTCAGCGTACGTGCCGGAGGGTCGAGGGAAGCGGAAAGACGCCTGCTAAGGAGAACCACCATGAACATCTTCGGCATCACGTTCACGCAGGGCGCCCGTGCCGCGGCAGCCGTCAGGTCGACTGGCGCGGTGGAGACGGCCAAGGCCACCCAGGCGACGCAGGGGATGGGCATCGGTCAGGTCCACGACCAGGTCGACCTCTCGGTCGACGGGGTCCGTGCGGCCCAGACCGCCTCCGACATCCGCTTCGACCGGGTCCAGTCGATCCGCACCGCCATCGCGGAGGGATCGTACGAGACCCCCGAGAAGCTCGATCTCGCCCTCGAGCGTCTCCTCGACCGGATCAGCTAAATAGGCTCCGATAGCCGGAGGGAGAGCCGGGCTTTGCCCCGTGATCCTGTCCCGATCGACTTCGCTCTCTTGAGGGAAACTGTTCCCCTGAGGGGACGAGCCAGTCGGCCGGCGTGAAGGACTCAACAACAAAGATTGGCCAGGCCGGCAACGGCCTGGCCTTTTTTGTTTTCGGGCTGCGGCCGCCGAGTGCTTCCCCGGAATCAGCCGAGCGCGGCCCACGACGCCGTCGCCGCTTCGCGGAACCGCTCCTTCGACGTTGCAACATGAAGCCCGCAGCCGATGGGGCAAGGGATGACTTTTTCCACGGACTGTTCAGAGCACCGGCTGATTTCGACCGTCTGAACACCGTGATTGCCACTGGCTCCGGCTCCGGTCCCTTGGGCGTCGTCGGGGCTGGAGATCGCCACCCCCGGCCGCCAGCCGCAACTCAACGGCGAACAACACTCCCGGAGGGCTTCCTTTTCCAAACCCCTCTCGCCGGGGTACTCTCCATCCCGGTCGCTCCGCTTCCTCTGGAGACTTTCGTCATGCTCAATTCCGTCCGCCTGACGCTTCTGCTTTGCGCTGCATTCGCCTGTTCCAAGGCTGCCGCGGAAACGGTGATGTATGTGACCAACTACGGCCCCTATCCGAACGGATCGGTCGTCACGGTCGACCCCACCGTCGGCACGGTGGCCCCCTGGTTGCCCAGCAGCGTCCAGAGTCCCGGCGCGATCGCCGTCGATGCGTCGGGCAACGTCTACTGCGCCAACAACGCGTCGGGGAATGTCACGAAAATCACGCCATCGGGCAGCTCATCGACGCTGTTCGCCTCCAGTTTCTCGGGACCGTCGGGGCTGGCTTTCGACGCCGTTGGCAACCTGTTCGTCAGCAACTATTACTCCTCGCAAATCGACAAAGTAGCGCCAGACGGGACGCGGACAACGTTCGCGAGCGGCCTCGGTGGGCCCTACATGCCGGCATTTGACGCCAGCGGGGACCTGTATGTGCCTTCCTGGACCAACCAATCGATCATGAAGGTCACACCCGCCGGCGTCACGTCGACCTACGCCACCGGATTCAACAGGCCGTACGCCGTCGCCTTCGACGCCACTGGGGCGATGTTTGTCGCCGACTACAGTGCCAACAGCATCGTCAAGGTCACCAATGGCGGTGCCACGCTGACAACGTTCGCCACGGGATTCAGTGGGCCGTCAGGCATCGCCTTCGACACAGCCGGGAACCTGTTCGTCGCCGACTTGGTCTCAAACACGATCCAGAAGGTGACCCCGGGTGGCACGCAGAGCACGTTTGCCACCGGTTTCAACCAGCCGATCGGCATCGCTTTGTCCCTCTCCTCTGCTGTTCCCGAGATTGATCCTGCCGGCATGGGCTCCGTCCTTGCCCTCGCCACCGGTGCCCTCGGCCTGTTGGAGCGACGTCGATTGAAGGCGGCCTGACCTCGGTTCGTTGACAGTGACTCACCCGCTAGAGGAGCAGGCTTCCACAGGGGACTGCTCCCCTCTGCTTTTCCTC
>SIAG01000118.1 GCA_009691925.1 Planctomycetaceae bacterium | reverse complement strand
GCCGACGAGAAGATCATCGCCGCTGCCACCGGTGAGGAAATCATCTCCGTTACCCCCGAAGAGGATGTCCTCGCCCGCCCCACCGAGGAGGATGTCGTTCCCGTCCCGCCCGTCGATGACGTCACCGACGTCGGTCGGGCTGGCGGTGTCAAACCGCCAGGCAAAGAGCTCGTAGCTCCCCGTCTGCGTCGCGTCGAACCCACGAACCTCGAGGTAATAGCTCCCGTCGGCAGGGAGCACGAGGTCGATGATCGAGGGATCCTGGCTCTCGAACTCATCGTCGCTCGAGGCGACCACCTTGCCGCCGGCATCGGAGACGGTCAGATAGGCGTCGAAGCTCTGCCCCTGGTAGCGATTAAGAGCCTTCGACATCACCTGGAGATTCATCAGGTCGCCGCGGCGACCGTCGATGCGGTAAAGATCCTTCTGCCCCGACGTCGCGATCGAGCCGATCACGTCGACGGCGGCGACGACGAGATCCTTGCCGGCATCGAAGCCGCGGCGGAGCGTGTTGGGGACCGGCAGGGAGGCCAGGGACAGGCTCTGAGCGGAGCTGATGCCACCATGCTGGGCAGACTGCTCGGCAACGAGGAGCCGACCATCGGGCACGATCGGGGCCCGCTGGTTGAAGGCCAGCTTGACGGCCTCCCGCGCGCTGAAGAAGTGGCTCGTGGCCAGATCGGCAAGGGTAAAACCGGTCAGGGCGGGAGTCGCCATGATCGCCGAATTGGTCTCCCACCCGGCCGGGGCCCCCGGCACGGCCGGCGCGGCCGACAGCCCGAGCGACTGCGGGGCGGTGTTCACACTGAAGCCGACCGGGCCGAAAGCGTCGGCGTGCCGCAGGCCGATCAGATGGCCCAATTCATGGGCCGCCATCCAGGTGCTCGCCGCGACAAAGTTCGCCGCGCTCGCCTCGGGCCCGCCAGGGAGGCCGAGCAGACCGTTGACCTGCACGATCGCCGTGCCGCCGAGGTTGCGGTTACCGAAATCGATCTCCGAGGAATCCCCTCCCGGTTGCCCATCGGCACGGGACTGGTTGAAAAACACCGTGGCGTAATCCCCCCGCGCCGGCGGTGCGGTCAGGAACGCGGCCTGAAATCCCGCAGAGATCGAGTTGAGCCCGGCGACGATCGCGGCTCGCTCGGCCGCGGTGTAGAGATGCTCGCCGGCCTCCGTGCGGGAATCGAAGTCGAGGAGCACGTTTTGGAGGCGGCCGTTGAGCGGCGTCGCCGCCCCGCCGCGATCGTCAGCCAGATCGGCCCCGAGGAGAAGATTGTCGCGGCTGTTACCGCGGATCGTGTCGGCAGCCGGGGTCCCGACGACATTCTCGATTCCCAGGGCATTGGTCAGAACGAGCGTCAAGCCTGCCCGGACCACCTGGGGGGACGCCAGGGCCAGATCGATCGTGATCCCCCCGCCGGTGAGTCGGGAGAAGTCGAGCGTGTCGGTGCCGTTACGGGCCGCTTCCTCGAGCACCAGCGCCCCCGAAACCCCGCCGACGAAAAACACTTGCTCGTCGCCGAAGCCGCCAGTGATTTGTCCGACGAGCTTCTGGCCGCCAATCACCGCCCGGTCATCCCCATCAGCGAGGTTGACCGACAGGATCACGCCATTGCCATGGAGCGTGTCGCACGAGGCGTTGTTGACGAACACATCATCCCCGCCACCAGCAGCGAAGACGATCGTCACGCCGTTGCCGTCATTGACGAAGACATTTGCCTCCGAACCGCCGGTGACGTCGATCAGGCTCACCAAGTCGCCGTCGTTGCGCACCGTGCCGAACGCCGCGCCGGCCACCCGCACGAGGCCGACGCCATTGCCGGAGTTGGTCAGTGAGGCGAACCGGCCACCGAGAATGTCGATCCGGGTGCCTGGGCCGGTGCCGGAGTTGGCGAGATCCGAGAACTCGTCGTTGACGAGCATGATCTCGGTGGCGTCGGCGAGGTTTTGGATCGATCCGAAGCTGATCCCGGCGAGATTGATCTTCGTGCCGGTCCCCTTGTTGATCAGCGAATCGAACTTGATCCCACCGAGGTTGATCGTGGCATTCTGCGTGATCAGGGTGCTGAACCTGGCCCCCCCCGTGACGATCGAGACGAGGCTCCCCTCGTTGATGATCTGGCCGATCTCGGCGGTCGGAAGGACGATCACGGCCCCGATCGCTATCGACTGCACGGCGCCGAAATCGGCGCCGCCGAGATTGATCTTCGTGCCGGTCCCCTTGTTGATCAGCGCGCCGAACTTGATCCCGCCGAGGTTGATCGTGGCCGTCTGCTTGATGAGCGACTTGAAGTTCGCCTCGCCGACGTTGATCGACACTCCGTCGGCAGTGTTCACAAGCGTCTGGAAGGCGACAGCACCGACCGCGATCGGCGCCGCCTGCTCGACGAGGGCCCCCAGATCGGCGCCGCCGAGATTGATCTTCGTGCCACTTCCCTTGTTGATCAGGGTATCGAACTTGATGCCGCCGAGGTTGATCGTGGCCGTCTGCTTGACCAGCGACTTGAGATTCGCGCTGCCGACGTCGAGGGTGGCCGCGGCGGCATAGTTGGCAAGGGTTTGGAACGTCGCTCCCGCCAAGGCGATCGAGGTCCCGGTCGCATTGCCGGAGTTCAGGAGCGTGGTGAAGGTCGCGTCACGGACGGCGATCTTCGCTCCGCTGGCGGCATTGACAAGCGCGTCGAAGGTGACCCGGGTGAGATTGATCCGTGCCCGACCGCCAACGTCAGCGAGGCCCGTCAGATCGACCCCCGGCTGGGAGACGGCGACCGGATCCCCGTTCACGAGCGTCGTGACCGTCGTGTCGGTCAGGTCGATCGAGACATCGCTGCCCGAGCTCACGAGGCTGCCGAGCTGCACTCCGCCGAGCGTGATTGTGGTTCCCGCGGCCCGGGTCACCAAGGCGTCAAAATTGACGGGGGCCGTCACGATCGACACGCCATCGGCGGTGTTAAGTATCCCCTGAATCTGAACCCCGCCGAGGTTGATCGTGCCCGTCTGCTTGATGAGCGACTTGAAGTTGGCCCCACCGAGGTTGATCTTCGTGCCGCTCCCCTTGTTGATCAGGGTGTCGAACTTGATTGCACCGACGGAGATCGCTCCCCCCTGGTCGACGAGCGTCCCGAAGTCGGCGCCGCCGAGGTTCAGCGTGACGAGGGCCCCCTCGTTCAGAAGCGTCTCGAAGATGACACCCGCCACGTTGATCGTCGCCCCGGCCCCACCCCCCTCCAGGGCGGTAAAGTTGGACCCGCCGACGTTGATGGTCGAGCCGGTGCTCTGGTTGACCATCGCGTTGAAGGTGGCGCCGCCGAGGTTGATCGTGGCCGTCTGCTTGATGAGTGACTTGAAGTTGGCCCCACCGAGGTTGATCTTCGTGCCGCTCCCCTTGTTGATCAGGGTGTCGAACTTGATCGCCCCGACGGAGATCGCTCCCCCCTGGTCGACGAGCGTCCCGAAGTCGGCACCGCCGACGGTGACAGTGACGTTGTCGGCGGTGTTCTCGAGCGAGCGGAAATCGATGCCGCCGACGGTAATATCGGAGCTTTGCTGGGCCAGGGCACTGAAGTCGGCCCCGCCGAGGTTGATTTTCGTGCCACTCCCCTTGTTGATCAGGGTGTCGAACTTGATCCCGCCGAGGTTGATCGTGCCGGTCTGCTTGATGAGCGACTTGAAGTTCGCCCCGCCGATGTTGATCGTCGCCTGGAGCCCCTCGTTGACGAGCGAAGAGAACTGGGCCCCGGCGAGGTTCAAGGTGGCCCCATCCCCGGTGTTGAGAATCGTGCCGAACGTCGCTACCGACAGATCTACGATTGACTGCGGCGCCAAGTTGACGAAGCTCTGAAAAGAAGCGTTGGCGAGGTTGATCACCGCCCCGGGCGAACGGTTCTCAAGCGTGGAGAAACTGGCTTGGGTCAGATCGAGGAGCGTTCCGGCCCCGCTGACAACGAGGTTCCCGAAGCCAGCCCCGGCCAGATTGACGGTGGCTCCGGCCTGCGGGAGCGAGAGGGTGGATGTGCCGAAGTTCGCGGCGCGAAGATCGGCGCTCGTCGCGCGGAGCGACACCGCATCGGCCAGCATCGTCTGCGCGCAGTGGATCGTGCCGGCGGAAATCGACACGCTGTGCATCTTCGTGCCCACCAACAGCGTGTCGATCGCAGTCCCCGCGGCCGGAGCGGCGTTGGTCACCTCGAGCGATCCGGCGCCGGCGTCGAGGTTCAAAGTGCCATTCCAGGCAGCGACATCGAGTAGATCGCCGGCCACGCCCCCCGCCACCGACACGGTCCGAACCGAGATTGAAGCACTTCCGCTGGCCCGGAAGGCATCCACCCCTGCACCGAGATCGACATACAGCGAGCCACCGACGGCCGCGGGATTGAACGATCCTGTCACGCCACCACCGGGGAGGAGAATCGGCAGCGGCAGCCCGCTGGAAGTGACCGTGGCAGGGCCATTGGTGCTGACCTCGATCCGGTCGCTGCCGGAGGTCCCGTAGACGACCAGATCGTTGCCGATCACCCCGGCGGAAAACACCGCCACCGCCACGTGCCGCGCGACCGGTGCCCGCCCGCTGTCGCTGACGAGAACATCGAATGCGGTCGTGGCCCCATCGGCGCCGGGATTGAGCGAGAGGAGGCCCGACGTTCTCCCGATCGTTGCCCAGGCTGGGGCATCCGCGCCGAGCGCGAACAACAGCCCCCCCTGATTCGCCGACGGGGCGGGGATCGCCATGCTGACCGTCGAGTATTTCAGAATGCTGGCCGTCGAAGTGAACGGCACGATCTGCGGCGCGAGCGTCGGAAAGAGGATCCCTGCTCCATCGAGGAGCGCCCGCGATTCGAGCCCTTCGACAGCAAGGATCGCTGCTGAACGGCCCCCTGAACTACCCTCCAGACGATCCTCACGCGGCCGGGCCCCGGCCGTCCGCCGGAGCCGCAGTTTCCAAGCACGGAAAATCCTGTCGCGCAGTCGCATTTTGGCCATTCGCTGAAACTCCCTTAACAACGTATGACCAGACAACGTTCGAACCGACAACGTTCGCCCCGACAAAACCTGGGCGAAATACCCTCCGGTGTGGCTGTTTCTACCATCCCGTTGAAAGGGGCCGTTCTCCCCACTCTCCGGAAGGCATGCCGGCGACCGAAGCAAGGGAAGTTCTGAATCCTTTCCCTCTTCACAAGATTTGAGTGATAATACGCTTTCTCGGGGGGGCTTTCAACCACCCTGAATAGCCTGCAAGTTTGGCGTTTTGCTCGAGGAAAAAACCGTTGCCGCTAACCATGGCCTGACAACCCCAAAAGCAAACAGCGAGTTTTTGCGAAAGGGGTGGCGGGGGATTGGGCAACGGCTCCCGGTAACCGGCCGGTCACGGCCCGATGTGATCCACCCCGGCGAGGAACTCTCGAGCGGCCACCACCAGACACACCTCGCGCAGAACCAGGCCCACTCTGGGGAGTGACGTCATCGATCCCGGCAGCGCCGACGATCGACGCCATCGATGGCGTGCTAGCACGCTCCGCCCGCCGACGATCCGCCGCTAGGACGCTCGGAAACGGCGTTCGCCGGCGGCGCAGGACCGGTCCCCGATCGGACCGACAAACTGACCTTGGCGGCCCCTCCTGGGATGGTGTTCGATGCTGCCGCCACGGGCCCGCAGAGCCCCGGCTGGATCAGCACGAACCAAGGTCCGGAGTCCCTTGTCAGGGGGGAGTTTCATGTCCGAGGAATCACACAAACTCGGCGTCTATGGTTACGCGGTCATGTACCGTCTGCAGCCCGGTGGCCGGTGGATGGTCGACCAGGACGACGAGTACCGGACCCTGCCGGCCCACTACCTCTCCCTCGACGAAGCCCTCGATCGGGTCGGCTTCATGCGAATGAAGAAGGTCGAAGCGCGGGTGGCGGCGATCGTGGCGGAGAAAACCGACGGCGCTGAGGAGTTCGAGTCCCACCACGGCCCCTGACGGGGAGCGGGGCCGGGGCTCATGCTGACCCGATGCGGGCGAAGCGGGGGATGGTCTGGCCGTCGACCTCGACCGCTCCGCTGAAGATCGCCAGCGGCCTGACCCACAGGGCCCGCTCGCCGTACTCCTGCCGATAGACGACGAGCCACTCCTCCGTCTCGCTGTGTCGCGCCACGCCGAGCACGGTGTAGTCGTTCCCCTTGTAGTGGCGGTACCGACCCGGTTCGATCGATCCCCTCATCCTCGTCTCTCCACGACTGTGGTTGTCATCGTCACAGGCTGGGCCGCCCGAGCGTGAAGCGCCGTCCGCCGTGCCTCCCGGTCGACGCCACAGGGTATCGTAGCGGCCGCACCACCCCGGCGACTGGTCCCTTCGCCATCCGATTGCGGCCCGCTAGCGTTCCCCAGAAAAGCTTTCGGAACCCGATTCCCCGGAATGCAAAGGGGGCTTTCAGATCGTCCCCTGGCTTCCTCAACCAGGCCCCTGAACCGCGAAACTTTCGCGGCTGTGGGACGTTCAAGGGGTCGATCGTACGCTTCGAGCCGAGCCCGGGCCTTAGGCCCCCCCTGCGATGGGTTCGCTGACGAGGCCGAGCTATTCCCGGGAGCCCTGTCATGCGCACGTTGTCCGCTGGTGAAGTCCGGCGTGCCCTTGCTGCCACCGAGCGGAGATCGAAGCCCGGAGGGAATCTCTCCAGCTGGATGAAACGGGGCGCGCTGACCGCCGGGGCCGTCCTCCTGCTGACGCTGCTCACCGGCTGGGCGCTCGGCTGGTATTCGACGCCGCGGCAGGTGCTCGAGGTGAGAGCGGCGATCAACGAGCAGATTGCCGATCTCGACAAGGTGAGCAATGGCCAGTCCCCGTTCGCCGGCGGACCAGACATGGGCAAGGTGCGCGATTCGATGCGACATCTGCCCGAGGGGATGCGCGATCAAGTGCGACGCGACTTCGGGCGCCTCATGGAGGCCGGCGAGACGGCCCAAGTGAACTCCTTCTTCCTCCTTCCGCCTGCCCAGCGTCAGGCCGAGCTCGACCGCCGCATCAAGGCGGAGGACGACGCCCGGAAAAAGCGGTCCGCCGATCGGGCCAAGGGGGCCAATCGCGGCAGCCAGAGTGGAGCCGGCGGGGGCCAGCCGGGGGGGGGCCGCCCCGGCGACGGCCAGACCGCCAGCAACCGGGGAGGTGGTGGCGCTGGTGGCGGCGGCGGGCGTGGCCCCGGCGGGGGTGGCGGCCCGCGCGGCTTCTCCGAGGAAGACCGCAACAACCGGCGGAAATCGATGCTCGACAATTCCGATCCGGAGCAGCGGGGACGGCGGGCCGAATACCGTCGTCAGATGGAGGAGCGACGCCAACAGGTCGGCGGCGGCAGCGGTCGACCCGGACGCTGAAGCCCGGCGTCATCGATTCCAAAGCGGGCGACTCTGGCAGAGACTGACGGTCGCGGGGGCCGTGCCATCCGTACGACCGGCGCAGGATGGCCATTTTGGGTCAGGACTGCGGGCCCCCCGTTCACTCCGCCGATTCCTCTGTCAACGCCCGGGACCATTCCGGCGGCGCAAACGCGCCGCGACACCGGCGCGTCCTGGGGAACGCCATCATGTGGATGCACGACGCGGCGCAGCTTCGCTGGCTGAAGCGGGTGACGCGGAGCACTCCCTGGCGTCCGGAGTGGGTGCGTGAGCACGACGGGAAAGGGGCCGGGCCGGCCAGTGCGGGGGTGAGCGCCCCCCCGATCACGGCGACGGTCCGAGCGGTGCCGGGAACGGGTGTGACGCGCGGTGAACAACGCCGCGCCGCCCCGACATTCCGGGCCAGGCTCCGCGTCGCCCGCCCATGCCGGCAGGGGTAAGGGAGCAGGGCGGGGCGGCACGCAGGCGAGCCGCCCCGCCGTCCCCGCGGTGTTCCCCGACGATCGACAAGCGCCCCCGTACCCCCACCGGTCCGAGTCCATTGTCATACACTTTGGACACGGTCCCTCACCACATCCCTCCCCACGGAACCTCCTGACCATGGCCAAGAAGTCCCCTGCCACGACCTCCCCGTTTGACCACCTCCGCGACCTGTTCACTGCGGCGGAGCGAACGCTGCTCGATTCGAGTTTCGGCACGGCGCTGGCCAGCGCCACGCACACGCAGGTCGAGGCCGCGACGAAGCAGGCCCGCGTGCTGCGCGACAAGTGGCGCGACCTGACGGCGGGCCAGGGGAGGAAGACGAAGCGGGCCGCCGCGCCCGTGACGGCCGCCAACAGCCGCAGCCACGAGAAGGCCGACGTGTTTCACGAGGCGGTCGATCGCCTCGAGAAGCGCCTCGATGAACTGGCGGCTGCCGTTGGTGGCATCCTCCCCGGCAAGGTGACGACTGCCCGTGCCAAAGCGCGCGACAAAAAGCTCTCGGGCCGGGCGGCCCGGCGGACCTCGGAACGACCGGTCGCTCCCGCGGCCCCCGCACATTCGATCGCTCCCCCGCCGGTGCGAACGAAGGTGGCGATCCCGCCGGCCCCGCGCCGCGGCGCGAAGCCGGCCGCGGCCGTCGTCGCAGCCCCGGCAGTCGCCCCCGTCGCAACGCCAGTAAAGCCTGCGGCCACGGCGAAGCGGAAGCCGGCCAAGCCTGCCGCCACGATCTCGAAGAAGGCCCGCGTCAACCGTGCCGCGCTCGCTCCCGCTGCCGGAGCCCAGGCCATGTCGCTGGATCGCTCCAAGCAGCGTTCGGCCCTCACCGCCGCGAAAGCAGGGCGCCTCAAGCTCGAGGGAGCCAACACCCGCCGCCTCGGCCACACCGTGGCCCGGGGGAAGCGCCAGCAGGCGAAGCGCGACGGTCGCTGATGCCGACCGCGGCGGGCGGCGGATGCCCCGTCAGCCCGCTGCGGCCTTCTTGACAGTCTGCCGGAAGTCCCACGGCGCCACCGGCTCGGGTTGCGACCACAACCCAAGCCGGCGCGTCTGGGCGTCGGTCTGGAGTGTGGCGAGCGTCGTGTCGCGGGAATAGTCGGCATAGTGCCAGGCATTCCCCGTGGCAACCATCTGCCGGTTGACGTCGGCGCCGTTGAGCTGGAGGTGGGCGATCCAGCGGCCGTACCGGTCCTTCCCCTCCTCCGTCACGGTGACCGTCTTGCCGAACACCATCTCCGCGAGGGCTTCCCGCGAAACCTTGCCGTAGTCCTGGCCGAGCTCGGGGGCGTCGATCTCGGCCAGCCGCACCTTCTGCTGCGTGTTGGTTTCGTCGAGACAGGTCAGCGTGTCGCCGTCATGGACCCCGACAACCCGCCAGACATGCGTGCTCGTGCGGCCGGGAGCTGGATTCGACAGCGACTCCATCGCCGGCTGCGGCGGCGCCGGATCGACCGCAGGCAACGCGGTGCTGACCGGCGTCATCGGAGGCGCCGTTGCCGGGGCAGGGGGTGGGGGAATCGACGCCGTGGGCGGAGCGGCCTGGCTGGCCACGACCGCGCCGGCGGCGGCCGCCGTGCCGGCCACGACGGCCGGCGCGGCATCGGCGCCGGAGGGAAAAGGGGCGACCGGCGCCGACACCCATTGCGTCTGTGAGGCCGGGGGCACGACGGGTGCCGGCGGCGGCGGCAGAGGCGTTTGCGCGACCATTGGCGCGGGAGGCGCGACGGGTGACGGCGGCGGCACGACCGATTGCCCGGCCAGCGCCGGGGCCCCGGCGGGATACTGGTAGGGCACCGGCGCCGAACGGATCACCGGAAGGGCGGTGACCACCGGCGTCGCGCCGCGCGATTGGTAGGCCCAGCCGGGGGGTGGGCCATTGGCCTGGATGCGATTGACTTGTCGCGCCACCGGGGCCTGCGCCACCGGCGGCCCGGCCACGTAGGTGAAGACATACGTCGGCGCTACATGGACCGTGATCGGCTTCCCATCAGGACCGATCGTCTGATAGGGGATCGCCTGCGGCTGCCAGCCGGGCGGAATCGCCCCGCCCTGAATCACGGCCGTGGGGACGGCATACGCCTGCGCCACGGGGAAGGCGCCGGTCGGCGGCGGTGCCCCGGCCCCGGGCTTACCGTCCACATCTCCGGGCTGGGACGGCGTGCCGCCGGTGGCCCACGGGTTCACCGCGCCCGCCGCCGCCGCGTCTGCGGCGCAGGCGACGCCATTCACCCGGAGCATGACGACAACGGCCAGCCCGACCATCCAGGCGCGGCCTCGGCAGCGGACAGACCACCGGCGCAGACGGTCGCCATCGACCATCGTGTTCCGATCGAATTGCCGGTTCAGCCGTGGCACGAAGGCATCTCTCGGGCCTACCAGCCGTCAGCGGGGCAAAGCAAACCCCGCACTTTA
>SIAG01000117.1 GCA_009691925.1 Planctomycetaceae bacterium | reverse complement strand
GGCTGACACCGGCCCCATCCCTCGCGGCGGCGGCAGATCAGATCCCGCTGAACTTGATCAAGGTTGGTGGTGAGAACTACCGATGACGGCATCTTCCTCATCCTTGCCGGCGGCCGTCTGGCCGTCGTGATTGCGGAACAGATGATCGTTGCCGTGGAGTTGGGCTTCGTGCACCATCTCCACACGCCCGTCCTCGTAGAGGAGATGATGGAGCCCGGAAGGATGGTTGCTGCTCCGTTCGCAGCTTTCATCAGGGGCATCGGCCATGATCGGGTGATGTCCGCGATGGAGCGGACGGATCGGTATCAGACGGCCCATGGGATCACGGTGACCGAGCGAGTAGCCGAAGTCGCCCCCCATCGTTCGAACCATGGTATCGAAGGCCGGCGTGCCAACTGCCGCCTTGACCTCGTCAACCGTCGGCACCCGATAGCTGCCGCTTGCCGCCAGTGACGACCCGGGGGAGAGGAAGGTGCCGTCGTCGGCCACGATCCGATGCTCGGAGACGAGCGTGGGGGCATAGAGCCCGCCCCGGGAGATCGGGCCGGCGTCGGGAGGCGAGGGATACTGCCGGTGCGACGCGGCGTATTCATGGAGCGTGCCGCCGATCCTTCCCAGCTTGCGGACGGTCTGCGTCCGACGGGCATCGTCGACGAGCCGGCCGATGCCGGGGATCACGAGGATGCAGGCGGCCAGGGCCGTGGCGGCGAGGATCGCCTTGTCGAGCCAGGCCAGCGGCGAGCCGACATGGCCGGTCGGGCGCTCCGGGGTCATCGTCGCCGGAAGACCGTCGGCGGTGCTGCGGCCATGACGGCCATGACGGCCATGACGGCCATGATCTCCTTGATGGCGGGGAGCCGGGGGACCAGCCCGGTGGTCGGCAGGGAAAGTGCCGCGGAAGGGGGCGTCGGGGGGCTCTGCCCGCAGTTGGCCCGGCGCGGTGACGGCAGCCGGGAGGGAGGGGGAGGCCTCCAAACCCGAAGCTGCGGAATTTTTTCGCTCAGCGATCATCTCCAGCGTCCGCGTTGCCAGCCCGGCCGGCGCCGGGAACGGATCGCGGTCGGAAGCGAGTCGCGACATCGACCGCTGGAGGAGCTCGATATCACGGCGTAACGATGCACCCGCATGCGGGTCAGCGAGCATCGCCTCGACACGGTGGGAGTCGGGGGCGTCGAGGGCCCCGACCAAATAGCCGACAAGATCGTCTCGCATGATGATTATTCGCTCGTGTGGATCCGGGGACGCCCCGTCGCCACGCGTCGGATACGCCTTCCGTCTAGAGACTCTTGCCGCCCGCCTGCCAGGATTCATTGAGCTTCAGGAGCGCCGAGTGGAGCCTGCTCTTGACGGTGCCAACCGGAATGCCGAGGACGTCTGCCGCTTCGCGGTACTTCATCCCCTGGTGGTAGACGAGGACCAAGGCACTGCGGAGCGCGTCCGGCAGGTCTTGAACCGCCGACCGCACCCATTCCTTTGCTTCCTCGCCCGCCATCCGTTCATCGGCGGTCTGGTCACGCCCCGCGAGCATCTCCACCAGGGCGCCGACATCGTCATCGCCGGTCCGCTGGTCGAGACTGACCATTCGGTGCCGACGATTGCGACGCTGGGCGTCGATGGCCTGGTTCGTGGCGATCGTGTAGAGCCACGGTCGAAACCGTCGGCCCTCTTCGAATCCCTCCTTCTTCAGATAGACCTGCAGAAACGTTGCTTGGAACACATCCTCGGCCATCTCGGCATTGCCGAGATAGCGGCGGAGGTAACTGAACAACTCCCTCTCGTAACGGTGGACGAGCGCCTCGAAGGCCGACTCATCCCCGCCGCTGCGGAACCGCTGGAGCAGTTCTTCGTCGGCCAGGATTCCATCCTCTGATCCGTTCCCCCGCTCAATCACTCCCACGACGGCCGTGGGGACGGAGTCCCGGTCGACCACCGCCCCCGTGCCCCCGGCACCCACCGTACCCCCGGCACCCATCTTGTGGCGCACCGCGGGCGAAGGGCCATCGCCGTGGTCACGGCCGGCTGGAGTCTCTCCGGATCGGGAATGGGAATCGTGTGCAACCATCGGCACTACGGCGTGAAAGTGGACTCGGTTCGGAGGCCGGACTTGGAAAAAGCATCCACGGCCCCGGCCCCCCGGAAAACTGACCCTTGGAGTATAGTCGCACGACTCAACCCGCCGCGAAGTTGTGGTCGAAGGCTCACGCCGCTGTTCGTTCCGGGCCGACGCCCGGGGGCATCGGCTGGCGGGCCCCATTGTCCTCCCGCTCCACGTTCATCCTCCTTCCCCGCCGGCTCAGCCGACGATGTCATACCCCCAATCGACCCCCGGAAACCCCCTGCCCGCCCCGCTGGCCCGGGATCGCGGGCCACTCCCCTACCGCTGGGCGGCCCCGGGGGACATCAACGCCTTCTTCGGCCTTGCCCTCGACAACCTCGCCGACCTCGTGCTGGCCGTCTCCCTTCTGGCGACCGTCTTCGGCTATCCCGTAGATTTCGCCCTCTCCCACTTCGTTCCCGGGACGGCGGTGGGGGTGGTGGTCGGCGATCTGCTCTTCACCTGGCTCGCCTTCAGACTGGCACGAAAAACCGGCCGCGGCGACGTGACCGCCATGCCCCTCGGCCTCGACACGCCGAGCACCTTCGGGATGGTGTTCCTCGTCATTGGGCCGGCGTTCCTCGCCGCCCGCGGGCCGGCCGATGCCCCCCCCGAGACGATCGCGGCCGCGGCCCGTCATGCCTGGCATGTGGGGATGTGTGCGATCGTCGCCAGCGGCCTTTTCAAGCTCGCCTGCAGCTGCGTCGCCGGTCCGATCCGCCGGCTCATCCCCCGGGCCGCGCTCCTCGGCAGCCTGACGGCCGTCGCCCTGGTGCTGATCACGTTCCTCCCGCTCCTGGATGTCTTCGAGTCTCCGCTGGTCGGCCTGGTCACGCTCGGCATCGTCCTGGCCACGCTCACCGCCCGGATCCCCCTCCCCTTCGGCATCCCGGGGGCCCTGGCCGCCCTGGTCGTCGGCTGGGGGATTCATCTGGTCGGCACGGCTGCAGGCTGGATCGAAGGAGTCCCCCAGGCAGCGCTCGATCCTGCCGCCACGCTGTGGCCACGGGAGTGGCTCTCGGCGCTGCGGCTGGAATGGCTCGAGGGCTGGCCCGACACGATAAAATATCTTCCCATCGTGATTCCCTTTGCCTTGGGCACCGTGGTCGGCGGGATCGACTGCACCGAGAGCGCCGCCGCGGCAGGCGACGACTACGACACCGGCGCGGTGATTGGCGTCGAGGCCATCGCCACGATCCTCGCCGGCGCCTGCGGGGGCGTGATCCAAACGACCCCCTACATCGGCCACCCGGCCTACAAGGCGATGGGTGGGCGCGCCGCCTACACCCTCGCGACCGCCACCGTCATCGGGCTGGCCGGGCTCACCGGGACCTTCGCCTATATCTACCAGGCGCTGCCGCCGGCGGCGGTTTATCCGATCCTTGTATTCATTGGTCTGGAAATCACCGCGCAGAGCTTTCATGCCACCCCGGCGCGGCACTTCCCCGCCGTGGCGATCGCCTGCGTGCCGGCCCTGGCGGCGCTCGTTACGCTCCAAGCCGACAACCTCCTGGCCGCGGGGGCAAAACCTGATCCGGCGCTCGCCCGCGATCTTCACACGATGCGGATGCTCTCGGCCGGGTTCATCGTCACCAGCCTGCTGTGGGCGGGCATGACAGCGGCGCTGGTCGATCGCCGGCTCCGGCAGGCGGGGGCGTGGGCGGCGGCGGCGGCACTCTTCACGCTCTTCGGGATTATCCATTCCCCGTACGGCGACGGCCGGCTGTTCCTCCCCTGGAATCTCGCCCCCCTTGCCGAGGCGGCCACCGGGCGGGGCCCGATCGAAATGGCCCTCGCCTACGGCCTCCTGGCCACGCTCTTCGTCGCCTGGGGATTGTTCGAGGGTAAACTGCCGGGATCCCCCCCGCAGGATCCGTTGTCATGAAGGCCCCACGATCACTGTCGCCTGCCCCCGTCCGCCCCGTGGCACTGGCGGTGGCCCTCATGCTCGCAGGCATCGTCCCCCTCGGATCGCTCGGCCGCGCGGCCGAGGTTCGCTTCGACCACGATATCCGGCCGATCCGCTTCGACCACGATATCCGGCCGATCCTTGCCGAACACTGCCTGGAGTGCCACGGCCTCGATGCTGGCTCGCGCCAGGGAGACCTGCGGCTGGATACCGCCGAGGGGGCCAAACCCCAGGCCGTGCTCCCTGGTCGCCCCGACGAGAGCGAGCTGGTGCGCCGCATCCTGTCCACCGATCCAGATCTGCGCATGCCGCCCCCTGCGAAGGGGCCGGGCCTGACGGCGACCGAGATCGACACGCTGCGCCGCTGGATCGCAGCCGGCGCTCCGTACGAGGGGCACTGGGCGTTTGCCCCGATCCGCCGCCCGCCGGTCCCTGCCACATCCCGACCTGCCAGCACCGACATCGACCGCTTCCTCGCCAGCGCCCGCGAGGCGCGTGGGCTGGCCGAGCCCCCCCGTATCGGTCGGCGTGAACTGATCCGGAGGGCGACGTTCGACCTCACGGGACTGCCGCCGGTCTGGGAGGAGGTCGAGGCCTTCGAGACCGACATCTCCCCCGAAAGCGAAGCCTTCGGCCGCGTAGTCGATCGCCTCCTCGCCTCCCCCCGCTACGGCGAACGCTGGGGGCGCCACTGGCTCGACATCGCCCGCTATGCCGACACCCACGGCGGGAGTGCCATCGGCTTCACGAAGTTCCCCTTCTCCTACACCTACCGCGACTACTGTGTGCGGTCGTTCAATGGCGACGTCCCCTGGGACCGGTTCATCACCGAGCAGGTTGCCGCCGACCAGATGGGGCTCGCCGCGAACGACCCGGCGCTGGCCGGCCTCGGCTTCCTCACCATCGGCATGCAGTTCCGCAACCGCCACGACCTCCTCGACGACCAGATCGACGTCGTCAGCCGCGGGTTGATGGGGCTGACAATCGCCTGCGCCCGCTGCCACGACCACAAGTACGATCCCGTCACCGCGAGCGACTACTACGCCCTCGCCGCCACCCTCGCCCCCAGCCAACCGCCCGAACTTCCGCCGGTTATCGGCAGTCCGGAGGAGACGCCGGCTCTGGCCGACTACCGGCGCGAACTCCAGCGCCGCCAGACGATTCGCGACGACATGGCCCGCGACCAGATCGCCGTCATGCAGGGGCGGCTGCGGATGCAGGTGGGCCTCTATCTGCGGGAGCTTGCCAAAGGGACGCCCGAGCAGGATCTGACGTCGGCGTTCCTCTCCTTCCGCACCGACGACGTCCGCCCGCATGTCCTCAATCGTTGGCGGACCTACCTGGCGACGATGCCCGCCGACGATCCGGTCTTCGGCCCCTGGGTCAGGCTCCGCGATCTCCCCGCCGCCGATGTCCAGCCGCGGTGCGCCGAGATCGTCGCCGCGCTCACCGCCGAGAACGGCGACCCGGCGGCCGCGGCCGCGAAAAACGGCCTCGGCGAGGAGACGCCGAAGTGGAATCCGCTCGTCCTGGCGGCGCTGTCGGAGCGGAATCTGGCCACGCTCGCCGACGTCGCCGATGCCTACGGGGCCGTCTTCGCCACCGCGCAGCGGGAGTGGCTCGGGGGCCTCGCCGCGTCGGCGGAAGAGGGCGTCGGGGAGGGAATCGTCACCGACGAGGATCCCCGGCACGTCGTCGTCAACAGTCCGCTCCGCCGCCAACTTCGTCACCATCTCTTCGCCCCCGGCACGCCGACGGCGGTCGATGACACGCTTGCCAAGACCCTTCTCAACCGCACCGTCCAAGACACGCTCTCCGGGAAGGCCGGCGCGATCCACGAGCTCCATCTCGGCGCCCCCGGCTCCCCCCCGCGGGCGATGACGCTCGAGGAGCGGGCCGATGCGCCGGCCACCCGGCTTCTCGTGCGTGGCAATCCGCTCAACCGCGGCCCCGTTGTCGAGGCCCGATTCCCGGTGGTGCTGTCGGCGCCCGATGCGGCGCCGTTCCCATCGGGCCAGCGCCGTCTCGGTCTCGCCGCGGCCCTCGTCTCCCCCGGCAACCCCCTCGTCCGGCGCGTGATTGTTAACTGGGCCTGGCAGCACCACTTCGGCGACGGGCTCGTGCGCACCCCCGACGACTTCGGGACCCGCGGCCGCCCACCCACCCACCCCGAGCTCCTCGACTACCTCGCCGAGGCCTTTCGCGACGACGGCTGGTCGCTGAAGTCGCTCCATCGCCGCATCATGCTCTCCGACGCCTACCGCACCGCGGCGGTCGAAAGCGCCGTGGCCCGGCAGGCCGATCCCGACGACGAACTGCTGTGGCGGATGCCGCGCCGCAGGCTCGACATGGAATCGATGCGCGACGCGATGCTCGCCGTCTCGGGGGAGCTCGACCCCACGCCGGGTGGCCCGCCGGTCGACCTCGAAGCGACCCCGATCGTCCCCAGACGGACGGTTTACGGCTTCGTCAACCGCGACATTCTCTCCCCCCTCGCCGGGACGTTCGACGGCGCCAACCCCGCCGCCTGCACCGCCCGTCGGCCCGACACGACGATCCCACAGCAAGCGCTCTTCGCCCTCAATTCCGATTTTATCCAGGACCGCGCCGTGGCCTTCGCCGCCGCGGGCCTGCGGGCCGCCCCGGCCGACGAAGCCGGGCGGGTTTCCTGGATGGTCCGCCGCGCGTTCTCGCGCTCCCCCTCGGAGGCGGAAACGGCCGCGGCGATCGACTTCGTCCACAAGCAGGCCGCCTCCCTCGAGTCGGGGCTTGCGGCCGATGTCCCCTGGCAGCGCCTCGCCCATGTCCTCCTCGCCGCCAACGAGTTTCATTTCGTCGATTGACCGTCACTGGAAAAAGTTCTTTGCCCCGGGCGAATCATCGCTCCTTTGTCATCACAAGCCACCGGACGTCATTCCCATGCACGTTTCCCGTCGCGGTTTCCTCCGCTCCAGCGGCATGGGCTTCGGGTCGCTGGCCCTGGCCGGGCTGCTGGCCCGCGACGGTGTCGGTAGCGCCCTCCCCACCCACTTCCCCGCCCGGGCGAAGCGGGTGATCCACGTGTTTTTAAACGGCGGCATGTCGCAGGTCGACACGTTCGACCCGAAGCCGGAGCTCCAGGCCCGTGGCGGCCAAACGCTCCCCTATGACAACCTCCAGACCGAGCGAAAGACCGGCGTGGCCCTCCCCTCCCCGTTCACCTTCGCCAAGCACGGCCAGAGCGGCATCCCGATCAGCGATCTCTTTCCCAACCTTGCCCGCCACGCCGACGAGCTCGCTGTCATCCGTTCGATGCATGTCGAGCTCCCCAACCATGAGATGTCGTTGATGCTGATGAACACCGGCCACATGCGGCAGGTGCGCCCCAGCTTCGGCTCCTGGCTGACCTGGGGCATGGGGCAGGAGAACGACAACCTCCCCGGCTTCATCGCGCTGGTGCCCGGCGGAATGCCGGTCGGGGGGGCAGGCAACTGGCGGAGCGCCTTCCTCCCGGGGGCCTTCCAGGGAACGCATGTCGACACCTCGAAGACCGACCCCCGCGAGCTCATCGACCACATTCGTAATCCGCGCCTTGGCCCCGACCGCCAGCAGGAGCAGTTCGACCTCCTCCGCGCGCTCAATGCCAGCCATCTTGACCAGCGCCCCGGCGAGGCCGCGATCGAGGCGCGGATCCGCTCCTTCGAGCTCGCGTACCGGATGCAGCTCGAGGCGACCGATGCCTTCGACGTCCGCCAAGAGCCAGCCCACGTCTTGAAGATGTACGGCGAGGGGCCGCAGAACCGGCAGCTCCTCATGGCGCGGAGGCTCGTCGAACGGGGCGTGCGCTTCGTGCAAACCTGGCACGGCAGCATGCAGCCGTGGGATAGCCACTCGAACATCCGCGACGAGCACCGCAAGGTGGCGGGGGAGTGCGATCAGGGGCTGGCAGCCCTGCTCACCGATCTCAAGGACCGCGGCATGCTCGACAGCACACTCGTGCTCTGCACGGGGGAGTTCGGCCGCACACCGAGCGTCGAGATGGGGCAGAACGGCGCCGGCGCCTCCCAGGGGCGCGATCACAACCACTGGGGCTTCTCGCTGTGGATGGCCGGGGGCGGGGTGAAAGGGGGGACGATCCACGGGGCCACCGACGACTTCGGCTTCAAGGCGGTGGAAAACCCCGTCTCGGCACACGATCTCCACGCCACCATGCTCCATCTTCTCGGGTTCGACCACACCCGGCTCACCTACCGCTATGCTGGCCGCGATTACCGTCTCACCGACCTCGAAGGGGAGATCGTTCGACCGGTGCTCGCCTGACCGTCCCGGAGTCCAGCATGGCCCTCTCCATAGACGTCACCAACGCCGCTGTGCGGACGGAGTTCGAGCATCCTTCCGGACCGCTGGAGTTCGGCCGGGGGCCGCAGCGGGAGATCCCCCGCTGCGTGATCGCCGGCGACCAGTCGGTGTCGCGTGACCAGCTGCGGGTCGAGCCGCTCGCCGACGGCCGCCTCCGGCTCGAGAATTTGAGCGCGAATACGCCGGTCGTCGTCGATGGCCAGAGCGACCCGATCATCCATCTCCAGGGCCGCGACATCGCGCTGCCGACCGCGGTGACGGTGGGGCGGACGCGGATCGTGTTCCGCCCGGCGGGGGTGCCCGCAGCGGTCGCTCCGAAAACACACCCTCAAGCCCCGGCCTCCCTACCGCCACCGGTCCCGCAGCCCGCCCCCTCGGCCGGCACCGTGACGCTGCCGGTGGGGGCGGTCGATCCCCCTCCGGGGCTGCGCTCCCTCCCCACCCCCGGACAGGCCGCCGTCGCGCCCTCGGCCTCCCAGCCGCGGACCTCCCCGCCGTCGCTGGATGGTGCCGGGGAAGTCGGGCCCTGGCTGGAGCGGATCATCGCGCTCCAAAAGACGTCGAGCGAGTCGCGGGAGTTTCACGACACGGCCGCCCGGGCCCTCATCGATCTGGTGGGCCTCGATCTGGGCCTGGTGCTGCTGCGCTCGGGCGAGAAGTGGACGATCGCGGGCTGCGGCGTTGCATCGGATGAGACGACGGTGCGCTACAGCCAGACCCTTCTGCAGGCCGTGGTCGACCAACGGAAGACGTTCTTCGACGACCTCGACTCGCTCTCCGGATCCGGGGCGGGCGCGAGCCTGATGGACGTCGAGGCGGGCGTGGCGTCACCGATCTTCGGGATCACCGACGACGTGATCGGCGTCCTCTATGGCCTCCGGACGAACCGGGGGCTCGTCGCCCGGGGCCCGATCACGCCGCTGGAGGCGCAGCTGGTGCAGCTCCTCGCCGGATCGGTGGGCGCCACACTCGCGCGCTCGACGGCGAGCCAGTCGCTGGCAACCTTCGAGCAGTTCTTCACCCGCGAGCTGTCCGAGCAACTCGCCCTCCGCCCCAACCTCCTCGACGGTCATGACGCCGACGTCTCGATCCTGTTCTGCGACATCCGCGGATTCAGCCGGATCAGCGAGCGGCTCGGCCCGGCCGGGACGATGGACTGGATCGGCGACGTGATGGGGGAGCTCTCCGACTCGGTCCTGGCCCACTCTGGCGTCCTCGTCGATTACATCGGCGACGAGTTGATCGCCATGTGGGGGGCGCCGGTCGACCAGCCCGAGCATGCCACGCTTGCCGCCCGGGCGGCGGTCGACATGCTCGCCGCGGTGCCACGGATCAACGAGCGCTGGGCAACGACGCTTGGCGAGACGATGGATCTCGGCATCGGCATCAATTCCGGTGTTGCCCGGGTGGGAAACACCGGCTCGCGCCACAAGTTTAAGTACGGCCCCCTCGGCAACACCGTCAACCTGGCCAGCCGCGTCCAGGGGGCGACGAAATACGTCCGCTCGCGGATCCTCGTCACCGACGCGACGCGTTCCCGGATGGGATCGGGCTTCGCGAGCCGGCGGGTCTGTCAGGTGCGCGTTGTCAACATCGCCGAGCCGGTCGTCCTCCACGAGCTCGGCCGGACCGACGACGCCGGGTGGGGCGAGCTCCAGCAGGCCTATGAAGGG
Organism: Planctomycetaceae bacterium; assembly: GCA_009691925.1. Lineage (GTDB taxonomy): Bacteria > Planctomycetota > Planctomycetia > Pirellulales > UBA1268 > QWOP01. The sequence goes on along the minus strand of SIAG01000117.1, from coordinate 278 downwards.
GCGCTGTCAGCCTTCGAGAACCGCGACTTCCACCAGGCGGCCCATCTCCTCGCTGGCCTGCTCCAGACGCGCCCCGACGACGGCCCGAGCCTGCTGCTCCTCTCCCGGGTCGCCAACTGCCTCGTGTCGACCGACGGGGTTTTCAACCCCTGCTGGGACCTTCCCGGAAAATGATCGCCACCCGGGGGGTCCAGGCTACTCCAGGCCGTAGGCCCCGGCCATTGGCAGATCGATGCCCGACCGGCTGGCGAACTGCGTCCGCGACAGGAAGCGGGGCT
>SIAG01000116.1 GCA_009691925.1 Planctomycetaceae bacterium | reverse complement strand
AGCGACGGCTCGAAATACTGCTTCCCCTCCTCCGGCCCCTTGGCATGCCAGTGGCGCGGATCCTGGGCATGGAGGAAGACCATCACCCCGATGGCGGCCGCCACGACGCCGGCATACGTCAGCCCCATCCGCCACTTGATCTTCGGCCCCACGAGCCGGTGGAGCCAGTAGAGCCACGCCGCCGCCACCGGCGCCGCGATGTGGGCCCAGTAGGTGGCCTGCGTGAGGAGCGGCGTCCGCGCGCCGGCATTCGTCGCCCTTAAAGTCAGGAGCAATCCCCCCGAGACGAGAACGACCAGCGACGCCACGAAGAGGGCATAACCGACGCGGACCGCGCGGCGGTTCTTCCGGTTCTTCGTGTTGAGCATGTGGACGACGCCGAAGACGATAAACGGCGCTACGAACACGAACCCGAGCACGAGGTGGACGAGGAACATCCACTGGTAGAGCCAGTTTTGATAGGTCTCCTCCGAGGCCCACTCGAGGAACGTGATCGCGGCGAGGTAGGCCGAATTGGCCCCAATTACCGCCAGCAGGCCGAGGACGACATTGAGGAGGATCCGGAGGCGCGGCCCCACCGCAGGGACGTGGGGCTGGCGCGGGGGGCGCGGGGAGAGCGTGACGGCGTCGGAGCCCATGGAACAAGGTCCTCTTCGGGAGCGGGCACGAGCAGGCGGGCGACAAGGGCCCTCCAGGTCGGGTGGCGCTGTGGGCCACACGGGGAAGGGGAGGGTCCTCCGGAATCTCTGCCTCGGCGCCCGTTCCCCCGGGAAAACCGGGGGACCGACGGACGACCGAAAGCGGGTGCCGGATCGACCACCGCCGGTCACGCTCCCCGCCGGGGGGGCGATCAGACAACGGCAGCGCTACCGGCGACGTCAGGCCTGGAGAGAAGCCCGTCTGGGAGGACGGATCGGCACCGCAGCGATCACGGCCAGCGGCTGGGAATCGTTCGCGGCAAGGAAGGGACGACCGACGTCCCGGCAGCCGAGGGCTGCCACGGCCACCCGATCGGCAGGGTCATGACGGGGGGCGACGGCCGAGACGTCGCGTGGCAACGCCGGGATGAACGGAGCTCCGCGGCAGGCCGGGCCGTCGCACTGGGGCAGACGCGGGGCATCGGCCGGCCGCGGGGATACCGGCCCCTCCGCCTCGCTGTCGGCCACGATCGCGTCGTGAGCAGCGGCCGATCGGTGGTGTCCAACGAGCCAATCGCCGCAACTCGCCTCGACTTCGCCCCCTCCCAGGAACAAAACAGCAACCGCCACCAGGCCGCTCATGACAGGGCTCATGAAGCGGCCTGGAGCCAATCGCAAGTCGAGAGTGCGGCCGCAACACATGGGACGAAAAACCCGGGATCAAACTGGGCCCACGAAATCGGTCTGGGCCCACGAATCTGTGGCCACCCCGCCGAACACCATCCTCCCCGCTAGCCTTAGAACTGTAGACCGCCCCGTTGAATGCGTCAACGAAAGTGCCGCGGGGCGCTGGAATCACTTTGCAGCCGGGTGCAGCGGAGTCAGTTTTCCCTCGCTATCCGCCTCCCAGACCGTTTTTGCCTGCGGGTCGGCGATGAGGACCTTTCCGCCCCGGATGGCGAGGCCGACCGGGCCTTTCAAGGGCTCGCCGGTGATCCATTTGGTGGCCGTGCCGTCCGCCGCCACTTTCCAGACGGCCCGGGCATAGTTGTCGCTGACATAGGCAGTGCCGTCGTCGGCCACGACGACGTCGTGCGGAAACTCAAACACCCGCTCCTTGACCACCGCTTCGATGCTCCCGTCGGCGGCGATCCGCACCAGCGGTTGCTCCCCCGCAGCCGCCACGGCCCACAGCCGCCCCGTCCCATCGACAAACAGCCCGCGGGGGGCAGCCAATTGGGCTACCTCCTTCGGCTCGCCACCGGCCGCCGGCACCCGCCAGATCCGCTGCGTTTCGAGGTCCGACACGAACAGATCGCCCGAGGGATCGAAGGCGATGTCGACCGGGATCCCGATCTTCCCCTGGGTGAGCGGCACCGGCTGACCGTCGACGAACTTGAAGACATCCCGGGTCGCCGAGTCGGCGGCATAAACGGCGCCATCGCTGGCAACAGCCACCGTGCGGACGGCATTGAGCGGCGTGCGGAACGTCTTCTTCCCCTGGAAAAACACCTCCACCTTGCCAGCTTGGAGCTTTAGCAGCCCCGGCAGCATCCGGTCGGCGACGAGGAGGGCGTCGTCACCGGCCACCGCCACCGAGAGGGGATAGAGCATCTCCTCCGCCCGCCCCGGCGACGGGATCGCGGAGAGCGCGATCAGCCCCAGCCCGAACATCCCGATCAGGCCACTGCACCGCCTCGCACCCGCGCCCCTCATCGCTCGCTCCTCCTCGTGTCGCGTCCCCCGCCGGGCCCGCCCTCGCGGTCCTCTCCCAGCCTATCACCATCGACCGACCAGCGGCGGATCGCCCGCCAGAATGCCTCGTCCTGGCGACGGGTCTGGTCGTCCCGCAGCCATGCTTCGCGGGCCGGGGAGGTTTCGGGCTGGTCATCGTCGGCGGGGGGATAGGCGCGCATCCCGCGGAAGGGGAGCGGTTCGACCGTCTGTCCCTCGGCGGTGGCGAGGTTGGCGTCTTTGTCCCACCCGATACTGTGGAGGAGGAAGCTCCGCCTCCAGCCCGCCGGCGGCCCGGGGGGCACCGGGAAGGCGACCGTCATTTCATCCCCCGCCCCCATGATCACCAGCCGGTCGTCCCCCTCGGCGACGAGCGCGGAGACATCGCCGTAGCGGGTGAACCGGCCCCGCATCGGCGGCCAAGCTGGGGCCTTAAGGGGCGGGGCGTAGACGAATCGCTCCGGGGCATCGCCATCCTCCTGCTCGATCCGCGACCGACCCCGCCAGTGGAGATCGGCCGAGACGGGATCGAGCTCCACCGTCGCGAGCGTCGGCGCCTCCTCCCCCGAGACGAGAAAGGCTTCATCCCAGTGGATCTCCATCGTCGTGTCGATCCGCAGCCGGGCGTGGGCCGGATCGAGGAGCCCGGAGAGATCGATGACGATCGACTTCGTCTTCCCACCAGGGAAGCCGGTGAACGGGATCACTTCCCGCCAGCCTCCCGCGCCGTCTGGCACCGACAAGCTCGGCGGCTTCGGCAGCGCGAGGGAGGGATCGTGCGACAGGGCGACGTTCTCGCTGACAGTCGTGGGATAGGTCCAGCCGGTGAGCACGAGCTTTGCATTGTCGGCGTCGGGGATCGGACCGAAATCGAGGATAAGCGAGTTGTCGGCGACGAGCCCCTGCCGGAGCTTCTTGGCGTACGATCGGGCGAACCGGCCGTCGGCGGCGATGACGTCGCCCCGGAGGTCGCCCCCGTCTCCATCGGTGGCCGCCACCGGCCGGATCGGGGTCCGCACAGCGTGAATCCCAAACGCGGCGATGTCAGGGGGGCCGACCTTCTCGTTGGAGTAGATCTCCACGGCGGCGGGATGATCGACGACGACCAGCCGAAACGTGTCGAAATAGGCCGCCTCCCACAGCTCCTCGGTGACCTGAATCACATACCGGCCATCGCGCGGCACCATCGGCGTGTCGATCTTGAGAAACTCCCATTCCCGCGCCGGCATGAGCTTCCCCTCGGCCCGCTGCAATCCCAGCGGCGCGGCCCAGAGGAGATCGGTGGCAAACACGAACTCCCGGCCGTTCCAGCTGTAGAGGTAGGGGCAGGAGCCGAGGAGGATCTGCTCCTCGCAGATCAGGCTGTCGGCGGCCGGTTGGATCACGTTCTGCGGCACGCCATTGATCCAGGCGACCCGGACGACGTCGGCCACGGCGAGATTCCCCAGGCCGAAGTGGGTCGTGCGGCGACGAACGGGGCGCGGCTGATAGAGCGCTCCGGCCTTGAGCTCGAGGAGGCTCCCCAGGCCGTGGGCATTGACCCGGCCGCTCGGCGACATCGCTGTCCCCTTGATCTGCTGGGCCTCGAGCGCCACGTCGATCCAGTGGTTCGTGTTGCCGCCGATGTTCTCGAGCATCGTGAAGGCGCAGCCCCCGTCACCGACCACCACGCCGTCGAGGTCGCCGTCGCCGTCGAGATCGGCGCTGTCGAAGCTCCGGGGGCGGCCGGTGGGGCAACGTCTTGGCGTCTGCTTCTCGAATCCTCCGGAGGGGAGACCGAGCGACACCGTCACCGCGTCCTCGTCGAGGACGACGAGGTCGAGGAGGCCGTCGTTGTCTTGGTCGAACGCATGGACCGCGGCGCTCGCTGTGTCGATCACCACGACGCCCGGTTCATCCGCCGGGCGGACCACGCCCGTCGCCGACCTCCGGCTCGGCACCGTTGCCACGCCGAACGGACCGGCCACCACGAGATCCCAAGCCCCATCCGCATCGGCATCGATGCAGTCCACAGCCGAGATCGGGCCTGGCACGGTGAAAGTCCGTGGCGCGACCGTCGCGTCGCCCCCACGGACGGCAAAGGGGACAAACCGGAACTGACTGTGGAGGAGATTCTCGAGCCATCCCCCCCCGGCATCGCTGCCGAGCATGACGTCGACATCCACATCCCGATCCCAGTCGAGGGGGAGCAGTGCCCGCACCGCCGCCCCGACGGCAAACTCAGCCTTCCCCGGCCAGACGACAAACGCCCCGCGCCCGAGATTCCGCCACAGCCGAAGCGACGTGTCGTGGCCGGTGACGAGATCGAGATAGCCGTCGGCATCGAGGTCGGCGACGGCGGCCGACCGGGTCGGACCGGCGGCAGCGAGCACCTCGGCGGGAAACGGACGCAGCGACCGGGCCGCGGTGGCCGGATCGAGGAGATTCTCGAGGACGACGACGCCCGCTTCGCCATAGACAAGCACGTCGAGATCGGCCGCCGGACAACCAGCGGCGAGCTTCTCCGCGACGATCTCAGCGCCGGGTTTGTCGGTGCCGGGCCGAGCCGGGGTGCCGAGGCGCTTCGCCTCGTCGAAGTCGAGATCGAGATCGGCGGCCACCAGCCCTGAGGCCCCCGCCGGAACGTCTGCCGAGGCGATCTCATGCCACGGTATTTTCGTGCCATCGGCGGCGGCGACCGTGAACGCCACATCCCCCGTGGCGCGGCGTCCGAACACCCGCACCCTGCCGCTCTCCAGGAGAAGGATGTCGGGACGGCCGTCGAGGTCGAAATCCTCGAGGAGGACCGCCCGAAACGGGCCAGGCCCATCGGCTCTCCACGCCACCTCGCGGCCGTCGAGGCTCGAGGCGATCCGCGGCACCTCGGTCGCCTTGTCGAGACCGGTGACGGCATAGAACTCCGGTCGATAACGCTCCGTGACGAACTCCAGTGGATGCCGCTCGATGGCCCGCCGGTCGGCCTCCGACTGGGGCACGAGAACATTGGCCAGCCCCCGCAGCCGCCCCGCGACGCCGGCAGCATCGCCGGCGTTGGCTGCAGCCACTCCCTTGTCGACGACCTCGCGGATGTCGACGTTGGCGAAGGTCTTGATCGAGGGGGCGAAGGGCTCCATCGCAGCCCAGCGCGATTCGATCTTCGCAGCCAAGCCGGCGGGCACCTCCGGTGGCGGCCGCTTACCGAGGTCGAGCGCCACGGCGCGACACCACTCGATCACGAGCCACAGATTCCGCGGATCGAGCTCGCAGGCCCGGTCGAGCGACGCGGCCACCACGCCGTCGCTAGCCACGGCGCCTTCGCCTGCCACGGCGCCTTCGCCTGCCACGGCGCCTTCGCCTGCCACGGCGCCGTTGGCCCACTCGCGGAGCGACTTCCAGCGCTCGTACCAGGCCGCCGAGTCGTCGGGGGCCGCCACGACAAGCCGGCGCGTGACATCCTCCCAGGCTCCGGCGTCGCGGGCGACCTGGGCGACGCGGGCCGAGAGCCAGAGGTGTTCAGTCGTCGGCCCCTCCCCGCGCTCCATCGCCTCAAGCGCCCTCTGCGCCGCTTCAATGGTCTCCTTGTCTGGCTCGAGGCCGCCGTCCCCGAGGGCGACCGTTCGCGCCACGGCGAGGTTTCGAGCTGGAAGGGGGTCGCCTGGCACCTCGTTAGACAGGGCTACGAAGGCGGGGATGGATTCGTCGAGCGCCTGGTTCTCCAGATACCCCAGGGCGACGTTCGTCTTCGACACGATCGCCCGCGCGCCCTCGACGCCGAGCCGGGCCACCGACCGCGCCCCGGCACCGATCGGGCCCCGCAGCCACGCCGCCGCCGCCAGCCCGATGAGCGTCAGAAGCCCAATGAGCCCGAGGGCCAGGAGCCCGAGGAGCGGCCGGGGGAATCTCGCACTTTGACTGCCCACGCCTGGGGTCTCCGTCGGAATGGTCGCGGCGAGGGGAAGGTTTGGTCACCGGCAGGGCGCTCGCAGCCGATCGCCCGGATTCCGTGACCAGGTCTGTTCGTCCCCTGCATCGCAGCATCGTCGCCGCCATGGCCCGGTCCCGCAACTCCGCCCCTCCGAGCCGCCGCCGGCGAGGTTCTTCACAGGCAGCCTGCGCAAGGCCGGAAGTCTACGCAGATTCATCCGGAGACGGGGTTTGTGCCGATAGTAGCGGGAGAATCCTCTCCGCGTTCCGACGTGGAGAACAAGGGGCAGTTCCCCAAGCTTCGAATGCTTTCCTGCGGGTGTGTCGTGCTCCCCTTTCTGCGTGAACGGATGCATTCAATAGCCTGCGTGGCAGTCGCCACGTCGTGCCTGCTCGCGCTGCAAGCACCCACACACGCCCAGGTGCCCGTGATCGCGGAGGAGATCCCTGCCCCCCCGACGGTCGTCGAGGGTCTGCAGAAAGACCTCAGCCGGCTCGAGAAGGAGATCGAGGCCCTCCGCACGCAGCAGGACAAGGTCGCCGACGCGGCCGAGAAGAAGAAAACCGACGACGCCAAGAAGCCGCTGTTCATCCTCAGCGGGCAGATGCAGGCCGACCAGATCTTCTTTGGTCAGGATCAGATCAGCCGCGACGCCGTCGGCGACCTCCAAGACGGCGCCCAGTTCCGCCGCCTGCGGATCGGCGGCCAGGGCACCTTCCTCGAGGTCTTCGAGTACGCGCTGGGAGTCGACTTCGCCCTCGCCAACCAGCCGAGCTACCTCGACAACTACATCGAGTGGAAGCAGTTGCCCACTCTGCAAAACGTTCGTGCCGGGCACTTCTTCGAACCCTTCTCGCTCGAGCGCGTCACTCAAAACCGCAACAACACATTCATGGAGCGGTCGCTCGTCGACACGTTCGCCCCGGCCCGCAACATGGGGATCATGGCCTACGGCAATACCGAGGACGAGTCGGCGACCTGGGCGATCGGCACCTTTCGCACCAACAGCGACAACACCGGCAACGACTCGTTCGACAGCGGCCAGGCACTCACGATGCGCGGCACCTGGCTGCCGTGGTGGGACGAGGCGAGCGACGGCCGCTACTACCTCCATCTCGGTTCGGCCTACAGCTACCGCGATGCCACGCAGAATCAGGTCCGCTTCCGCAACACGCCGGAGATCCGCAAGCAACAGCCCAGCAACATCCTCGGTCCGGTGGGCCCGCCGTCGCCGAGCAACTACCAAAACGGCTCCCCCAGCCCGTTCGCGCCGATTTTTGTCGACACCGGAAATATCAAGGACGTCGACCACTTCCAACTCTTCGACCCCGAGTTCGCCCTCATCCTCGGTCCGCTGTCACTCCAGGCGGAGTATGCGTTTGCCGCGGTGCATCGCGCCGGCCAGCCAGACCTGTTCTTCAACGGCTCGATGGCCCAGGTGAGCTATTTCCTCACCGGCGAGCATCGGCCCTACAACCGCAAACTCGGCATCCACAGACGGGTGCAGCCCTTCGAGGACTTCTTCCGGGTGCGGACGAAGTCGAAGGGGATTCAAACAGGTCTGGGCGCCTGGGAGGTCGCGGCCCGGTTCTCAAACATCGTCCTCAACGACAAGGACATCAACGGCAACAATCTCACCGACTTCACCATCGGGCTGAACTGGTATCTCAACCCCTACACCCGCTGGAAGTTCAACTACGTGCGCGCATTTCTCGAGGACGACCGTGTCGGTAACAGCCTCACCGATGCCTACGGCATGCGGTTCGACTACGACTTCTGACGCGAGGTCAGCAGAGCGGAGATTCCCACCATGCACAGACCGATCATCACCATCCTGCTCCTCTTTACAGTCAGCCTCGCCTGCGGGGCGACCGACATGGAGAAGGCCGCAGCCGACCCGATCGATGCGAGCAACCAGCAGGCTCCCGGGAAGGCGAAGGGCGACCAGGGCCAGTCGGCCAAGAAGGCGGCGACAGCGGACAAAAGCTCTGCCTGCATGCACTGCGGCGCGACGTGTGGCCTTACGGCGATCTGCGTCTGCGAGCCCGGCACGAAGAAGCAGCCGAAAGTCGAGTTTGACGTGGAGTGCGAGCCGATCTGTATCGCCGGCTGCGGCAGCCGGCCATGGCCGTGGGGAAAGTGTGGGAATCGCTTCGATTGCACGAATGGCTGCGAGGACCGATGCCGGTGTCCGTCGTGGGTGCGGACCCGCAAACGGCTGAAAAAGGAGACCGTGGACGAGGACGTGCCGACGATCAAGCGGAAGGTGGCCTACGTCTGTGACTGCTGCGCAGGTCGGTGCGCCGGCGGTGGCTGCAAAGTGGTGCCGTGCCCCCGGCTGGCGTCGTGGTGGACTCGCCTCGGCTGGTGGTGAAGCGGCCGCGCCGGCAGGCACTGGATCGGCGGCCGGAGGAACCTCGAATCCCGACTGCCGCGTCTGGCACCAACGTCGGATGGGCAGCGGTGCGGGAGGGCTGGTCGCCGGCATGGCACCCAGCACCCGCTCGCCACTATCCTAGAAGCAGGTTTCATCGCCCCCTGCATCAGAGCATCGACGCCGCCATGGCCCGGTCCCGCAACTCCGCCTTCCTCGTCGCCGGCGTGGCGTTCGCCCTCGCCGCTGGTCTCCTCCTCTGGCGGTGGCTCGGCGCGACCGGGGAAGGGGATTCAAAGCGGGAGACCAGGCCGACGCTCGCCCACGGCCCCGTGACGCCCAGCCCGAGCGCCCCCCCCGCGCCTCCGGTCACCACGCCCCCCCGCGCACCGGTGGCGCCGCTCGAGAAGCCCTCCCCGCGTCCCTCCGACTACGTCGGCTCCCAGGCCTGCAGCGGCTGCCATGCCGCGATCGCCGAGAGCTTCGCCCAGCACCCGATGGGCCAGGCGATGGACACCGTGCCCGGAGAGCGTCCCGTCGAGGATCAAAGCGACGTGCGGACGTTCGTCGATCGGGAGCGGGAGTACGTCGTCGAGGAGCGCGACGGCATCGTTCTCCACCACGAGCGGGTCTTCGACACCGATGGCACGCTGATCTACGACCAGGCCATGCCGGTCCGATTCGCGGTCGGCTCGGGGACGCGCGGCCGCTCCTATCTTATCGACCAAGCCGGGCTCCTCACCCAGTCCCCGATTGGCTGGTACAGCGGCACCGGGCGGTATGGGCTCTCCCCGGGCTATGAGCACGACCGGGGGCTGCGGTTCGAGCGGTCGATCGGCGACGGTTGCCTCCATTGCCATGCGGGGCTTGTCGAACATGAGCCCGACGGCGGCCCCGGGTATTCGTCGCGGGTCTTCGCAGAGGCCGCGATCGGCTGCGAGCGCTGCCACGGCCCCGGCGGGGAGCACGTGGCGACGATGGCCGCTCTTGCTCCCGGGGCGACCGCCACCGACCTGCGAATCGTCAATCCGGTCGACCTCGAACCGCGGCGCCGCGAAGCGGTCTGCAACCAATGCCATCTCGGTGGCGAGGCGACGATCACCCGCTTTGGCCGCGGGTTCTACGACTTCCGCCCCGGCGATTACCTCGACGATACGCTCCTCGTCTTCGTCCACGACGAGCGCGCCGCGGCGGCCTCCGGCGCGAAGCCGGTCAGCCAGGTCGAGCAGATGCGGCAGAGCCGCTGCTGGCAGGGGACGGGGGGCACCCTCGGCTGCATCTCCTGCCACGATCCCCACGCCAAACCGGCCCCGGAAGAGATCGATGCCTTCTACCGGACAAAGTGCCAAGCCTGCCACGAGGAGCAGCCCTGCTCGCTGCCGGCGGTCGAGCGCGACGCTCCCCCGGCCGCCGGATCGTGCATCCGCTGCCACATGCCGTCGCAGGATCTCGTGGATGTGGCCCATACGGCGATGTCGGACCACCGAGTCCCACGGCGGCCCGACGATGCCCCCCCGGCCCCGCGCGGTGCGCCCGCGGGCTTGGTCCCTTTCGACGACGCCGCCGCGCGCGTTCCCCCCCGGGAGCTCGCCCGGGCCCGCGGGCTCGCCCTCGCCTCGCTCCCCGGCACCGCGAAGAGCACGCGG
>SIAG01000115.1 GCA_009691925.1 Planctomycetaceae bacterium | reverse complement strand
GACCGGACATCCCTCCGGCACCACCTCCCCCATCACGCCGCCATCGACCTCAAGGCGGGCGCCGTGCTCCCCCGTCGGTGTGCGAGAACGGATCACGACCCTCGCCACCTCGGAGATCGAGGCGAGGGCCTCACCGCGGAAGCCGAGCGTCCCGATCCGCTCGAGATCCTCGGCGACCCGGAGCTTGCTCGTCGCATGCGGCGACACCGCCAGGGGGAGATCCTCGGCGTCGATCCCCGCCCCATCGTCGACCACGCGCACCAGCCCCACGCCACCCTGCTCGAGCGTGACGGCGATCCGCGACGGCCCGGCATCGAGCGCGTTCTCGAGGAGCTCCTTGACGACACTCGCCGGGCGTTCGACCACCTCGCCGGCGGCGATCCGATTCACGACCGACATCGGCAGGGTGTGGATGCGGCCCATGGCAGCGCGATCGGACCACCATGGCGCCGCCGCCACGGACAGGGTCAAGAAAGCTGGAACTCCTTGATCTTGCGGTAGAGCGTCCGCTCGCCGATCCCGAGCATCTCCGACGCCTGCTCGCGGTTGCCACCGGTCACTTTCAGCGTCTCGGCGATGAACAACCGCTCGATCTCCTCCAGCGGCCGCCCGACCATCCCGGCGAGACCCGGGAGCCCGGCCGTGCCGCCGGGTTCACCGGCTAGCGCGGTGCCTGTGGCGCCCGCCGGATCGAGCTCGATCGGCAGGTCGTCGACGTCGAGGGTCTCGTCGCAGTCGACGACGACCATGCTCTCGATGACGTTGCGCAACTGCCGCACGTTGCCAGGCCAGGCAAACGCGGCGAGTTTCATCCGCGCCGGTAACGACATGCCCTTGATCGACTTCCCGTGCCGCTTGGCAAACAACCGGATGAAGTGCTCGATGAGGAGCGGGATGTCGGCCGACCGTTCCCGCAGCGAGGGGATGGCGATCGTCACGACCTTGAGTCGGTGGTAGAGATCACTGCGGAAGGCCCCGGCGGTGATCGCGTCCTCGAGGTTGCGGTTGGTGGCCGAGAGGATGCGGACGTTGACGCGCACGGGGGTGTTTGAGCCCACCCGGGTGATCTCGCCCGATTCGAGCACCCGCAGGAGCTTGATCTGCGTCGCCATCGGCATGTCGCCGACCTCGTCGAGGAACAGCGTGCCGCCGTTGGCATACTCAAACTTCCCCACCCGGTCGCTCGAGGCGTCGGTGAAGGCGCCGCGGACATGCCCGAACAGCTCGCTCTCGAGAATGTTCTCACTCAACGCGGCGCAGTTGAGAGCGACGAAGGTCTTGTTCTTCCGCGGGCTGTTCTGGTGAACGGCCTGGGCGACGAGCTCTTTGCCGGTGCCGGTCTCCCCTTGAATCAGGAGCGTGGCATCGGTGGGGGCGATCCGCTTCAGCCGCTCGATGAGGCCGATCATCTGTGGGCTCGATCCGACGACCCCCTCGAAGCCGAACTTCTCGTCGAGCCGCTGGTGGAGCTCGAGGTTCTGCCGCTTCAGCCTCACCCCCTCGCTCGCCCGGTCGACGGCCGTGCGAAGGTGGGAGAGATCGAGTGGCTTCTGGAGGTAGGTGAAGGCGCCCTGCTGCATCGCCGCGACCGCCGAGGGGACGGTGCCATGGCCGGTGACGACGATCACCTCTGTCTCGGGGGAGGCCTGCTTGGCCCGGGAGAGGATCTCCAGGCCGCCGATGTCGTTCATCATCAGGTCGGTGACGACGACATCGAACGCTTCCTGCTCGATCTTCCGCGCCCCCTCTGTGCCGCTGCCGACGATTGAGCATTGGTATCCGAGGCGGCTCAATCCCTCCCCCATCGTCCGCGCATGGACGATGTCATTGTCGACAACGAGCACGCGCACGAGTTTTTGCGTCCCGGGATTGGGGAGGACCGGTGCAGGGGACGGCGGCGATTCAGAGGATCCGGTCATAAGAGAAGAGTACGAAGGGTGGGCCTGCCCCGTCCAGTTCCCTGCAGCCGTCGCGACACGGAACCCGGGGCGGGGCGAGCAGGACTCACAGCGCCGCCCGGGGACTGGCCCCGGCCGGGGGGAGCCGGGGAGGGGCCGGCAGCCAGATCGTTACCTTCGTGCCCCGCCCGGGTGCACTCTCGATGTCGATCGTCCCGCCGTGGGCCTCGACGATCTTCCGCGAGGTTGGCAGCCCCAGGCCGCTTCCTCCCTGTTTCGTCGTGTAAAAAGCGCGGAACACCTTGGCGAGAGTCTCCTCCGACATCCCCTGGCCAGTGTCGATCAGCTCGATCGCCACTCCCAGCCCGGAAGGACGGGTGCGGACGACGAGTTGTCCGCCGGGATCCATCGCTTGGACGGCATTGATGAGGAGATTGAGCAGCGCCGAGCGGAAAGTCTCGCGATCGAGGCGAACCATCGGCAGCTCGGGATCGAGATAGCGGACAATCTCGACCTGCGCCTCGTTGGCCCGGGGCGTGAAGAAGTCGAGGAGTTGGTCGATCTCGACGTTGAGATTGCCCGGCTCGAGCGTCAGCGATTCCTGCCGGGCAAAGTCGAGGAAGTCGCCGAGGAGCTTCTGGAGGCGGTCGCACTCCTCGCGGACCAATTCGATCTTCGCCTTGGCCCGCCGGTCGCGCTGCTTTGTCGGCGACTGGGGATCGTTGTTCTCGAAATCCTCCGCCAACAGCTCCATGTTGAGCCGGATCGTAGAGAGTGGATTGCGGATCTCGTGGGCAAGGGCCCCGACCAGCGCCGCAAACTCGGCATACGTCTCCGCCCGGGGATGGACCGATTCGTCTGCCGCAGACATGCTCCCCCCTCCGCGCGGAGTCCCGGGCGCCGCCACGCTGGTGCGGCGCCCGGGAGATCCCGCTTGGTCGCTCGACGGGTCAGGAGCCGGCGTTGCCGGCGTTCCCGCCATTGCCACCGTCGGCAAGCTCACGCATCGCCACCTTCCGGCTGAGCTTCACCCGATCCTGATCGTCGACAGCGATCACCTTGACCCGCATGATGTCGCCGACGCGGCAGACGTCGCCAACGCTCGAGACATAGTCGTCCGACAACTCGCTGATGTGGCACAGACCATCCTTGCCGGGAACGAGCTCGACGAACGCACCGAAGTCCTTGATGCTCGTCACCCGACCCTCGTAGATTCGGCCGACTTGGATCGAGGCGGTCAGCGCCTCGATCTTCGCCATGGCCGCCATCGCCCCCTCGGCGTCATGGCTGGCCACCGTCACCGTGCCGTCGTCCTCGACCTCGATGCTCGCGCCGGTCGATTCCTGGATGGCACGGATCGTCTTTCCGCCCGGGCCGATGAGGAGGCCGATCTTCTCGGGGTTGATCTGCGTCCGCAGGAGCCGCGGGGCCCACGGGGAGATCTCCTGACGCGGACGACTGATCGTCGAGAGCATCGCACGGAGGATCTCGAGGCGGGCCACGCGGGACTGCTTCAGCGTCGCCTCGATGATCGCCGGCGAGATGCCGTCGATCTTCAGATCGAGCTGGATGCCCGTGATCCCGGCCGGGGTTCCGGCGATCTTGAAGTCCATGTCGCCGTAGTGGTCCTCGTCACCGATGATGTCGGTGAGGAGCTTCCACTCGTGCTCCGACTGCTTGACGAGCCCGACGGAGATCCCCGCAACGGGGCTCGTGATCGGCACGCCGGCGGCCATCAGGGCGAGGGTCGCACCGCACACCGAGGCCATCGAGCTCGAGCCGTTGGACTCGAGGATGTCGGAGAGCACCCGGATTGTGTAGGGGAAGATGTCGGGAGCGGGGAGGACCGGTTTGACGCTCCGCTCGGCGAGGGCGCCGTGGCCGATCTCGCGCCGGCCGGGGCCGCGGATTGGGCGGACCTCGCCGACTGAGAACGAAGGAAAGTAGTAGTCGAGCATGAACTTCTTCGAATACTCGTCGAGGAGGCCGTCAACGCGCTGCTCGTCCTTGCCTGTCCCGAGGGTGATCGTCACCAGCGCCTGGGTCTCGCCGCGCTGGAAGACCGCGGAACCGTGGACGCGTGGGAGCAGATCGACCTCACAGGAGATCGGACGGAGGGTCGTGTAGTCACGACCGTCGGGACGCTTTCCTTCGTAGATCAGGTCCCGGACGGCACGCTCCTCGAGCCCGTGCCAAACATGGGAAAAATCGGCCTCGCTGACGCCGCCGGCATCACCCGACTTGGCAGCACCGGCCGGCTCGAGGGGGACGATCGCCGCCTTCGCCTTCTCCTTGAGGGCCTTCACCGCTTGGCCACGCTCGGCCTTGACGGCCGTCGCCTTGGCGGCCTTCAGATCGTGGAGGTAGTCGCGGGTGAGCCGCTCGCGGAGGTTGGTGTAGTCGGCGAGGACATACTCCTTCTTCGGCTTGCCGGCCAGCCGGACGAGCTCATGCTGCATCGAGCACAGCTCGCGGATGATCCGGTGGCACTCGACGATCGCCTCGAGCATGCGGGCCTCGGGCATCTCGCGGGCAAAGCCCTCGATCATGAGGACAGCGGTCTCGCTGCCCGACACGATCAGGTCGAGATCGCTCTCCTCGAGCTGATCCTGGGTCGGGAAGGGAACAAACACCCCGTCGACCTGCGCCAACCGGACACTCCCGAGCGGCCCGCGGAAGGGGAGTGGCGAGATCGACAGCGCCGCCGAAGCACCGTTCATCGCCAAGACGTCGCCGTCATTTTGCTTGTCGCTGGAGAGGACCGAGGCCTGGATTTGGACCTCGTCGAAGAACCCGTCGGGGAACAACGGGCGGATGGGACGATCCATGAGACGGCTGGTGAGCGTCTCCTTCATCGTCGGGCGCCCCTCGCGCTTGAGGAAGCCACCTGGAAACTTGCCCGCTGCCGCAGAACGCTCGCGGTAATCGCAGGTGAGCGGAAAGAAATCGATGCCAGTGCGCGGTGCTCCGGTCGCTGCGGCCACGATGACCGCCGTCTCCGCATAGCGCACGAGGACGGCCCCGGCCGCCTGCTTCGCCAACTGTCCGGTTTCAATGGAGAGGGTGTGATCCCCGATTTTTCGTTCGACAACTGTTTTCATGAAAACTCTTCTTTCTTCCCTTCCCGCCCGACCGCGCGCCCTGTGCACGCCGTCGTCACGAGGGGCGATGGAGCTGAAGCCCATTCCCCCCGATACCGAACCAAGACGGCGAGACGTCCGAGGCTCGGCCACGTGCCGAACCTCCAGGACTCCACCACCGCCTCTGCCAACCGACCTGAACGCCCCCCGCAATCAGGAGAACAGTTCCCGGTGGCAAGCCCCCGGCAGCAACGAACCGCCGGGAGCATCAAATCAAGTGGACCTGGGATGCAGGCCTAGGGGATCATTGCCCCCACGACACCCCACCCCAACAGACCAGAATCTCTCCCCGAACCGCCGCCGAGACAGGGCACCGAAGTGCCGCACAGGGTGAACGGATCGTGTTATCCCTTCAAAGGCCTACGGCCACCAAAGGCCTACGGCCACCAAAGGCCCGCGGCCACCCGGAAGCCACCCGCTCACGTTCGCCGCGATGAGGGTTTGCCTCAGGCTTCGGCGACCGGGCCCAGCCATACAGCGGCGATTACTTGCGGATCTCGAGACGCTGGATGATGTCGAGGTATCGCTGCGGCTCGACACGCTTGAGATAGTCGAGCAGGCGGCGGCGGCGACTGACCATCTGCAGCAGACCACGCCGGCTGGCGAAGTCTTTCGAGTGCGTTTTGAAGTGCCCGGTCAAATGGGTGATCCGGCCCGAGAGCAGGGCGATCTGGATCTCTGCCGAGCCGGTGTCGGCATTCCCTCGCCGATACGCACCGATGAGTTCCGTTTTACGATCTTTCGTGAGCGACATCAGCCAAAAACCGCCCTTTTTCAGGCGACCTGAAACGTGACGGGCAAGCCGTGCGCGGCACTCCGAGGATGCACGCTGCATCCCACTCCATGTACCACCGGCACGCCTACCACGGAAACCAAATCATCCGCGGCATTCACCGCGGCAAACCATGTCTCTTGAGGGAACAAAAAAGTGTATCGGCGGAGGGCCAATTTGCAACAGCATCCGCCCCCGCCGGCATCCCCCGGCCCAATTGCCCGGGCCGGGTGGTCCCGGGGGGAATGGCTCCCGCCCGGGACCAGCCAGAAAAAACCGACGCGGAGGGTCCTCCGGAATCAGGCAGCCGTGGTCCGGCCGCCACGGGGGGTTTTGATGACATTCCACGCCAGCCCGAGCTTTTCCATTGCCACGATCATCCAGTAGGTGGTGTCGACCTCCCACCACCGGTGGCCGTGCTTGGCCATCCGTTGGAAAGCGTGGTGGTTGTTGTGCCACCCCTCACCGAACGCCAGCAGCCCGACCCACCACAGATTCCGCGAGTTGTCGTTCGTCTCGTAGTTGCGGTAGCCCCAGATGTGGGTCGCCGAATTGACGAACCACGTCACGTGGAACACGTACACCATCCGCACGGCCAGCCCCCACAGAAGCCACGAGACCCCGGTCCGCCAGTCGACCAGCGCCGCCCCGGTGAAGAGGAGAGCCGCGCCGATGAGGAAGTGCCACAGTAGGAACGTCTTGTGGAGGAAGAGGATCCCCGGATCCTTGTAGAGATCTGGGGCCCAGCGACGGCAGTGGGCATCGAGCTCGGCGGGATCGCGCCGCGGGAACATCCAGAGGACGTGGCTCCAGACTCCACCGTCGTAAGGTGTGTGCGGATCCCCCTCGAGATCGCTGAAGGCGTGGTGCTTGCGGTGGTTGGCGACCCAGTGGAGCGCCGACCCCTCACCGGACACCCCCCCCATCCACGCGTAGAACATCTTCACAGCCCGGGTCGTCGAAAAGCTGCCGTGCGTCAGCAGGCGGTGATAGCCGAGACAGACGCCGAGGCTACCGGTGGCCCAGCTCAAGACCACGCCAATCGCCAGCCCCGACCACGTGAAGTAGAAAGGGGCCACGAGGGCGGCGGCATGGATCAGCCCGATCCAGATGACGACCGGCCAATCGAGGTCGCTCCAGTGCTGGCCGGTGGGTTTGTGGAGCAGTTCGGCATCGTTGGCGAGTGCCGTCTCCCCACCGACACGGTCGTGCGGCTCGACCTCACTCTGGGGGCCGCCGACCGCTGACCGTCCGAAGGCGAACTCGTCGGCGGCGACGTCGATCTGCGCGTGGCGACTGCCATTGGCCGACTGGGCGGTGGCATGGCCAGAGGCCGTCGAAACGGGCTTGCCAGCCTTGCGGCGTTGGGACTGCTTGGGGGAGTGACTGGTCTTCGACGTCATGTCGGGACGGGCCTCGGAGGAAGGGGAGGGAATCGCCACGGGGGCACTGGCCGGCAATGGCAACCGCCATCATCCAGCCAGCCCCTACTCTGACGCATTTCTCCGGGCTTGCCAGCGTCGGTGGGTCATCCCCCAGTCGATTCATCGTCAAAACTTCGTCAACTTGCTCCGACTCTCGTCCGGGCGAGTGGGGAAGAGGGTCTGGCGCCCGGCCCGCGCGGGGCTGGGGCTCAGCGCCGGGCGGCCGGCTCCCCGGCACCGACCGCGCCGGGCGCACTGGCCCGGGGCTCTGGGGGGATCCAACGGAAGGTCCCAGGCAGCGGGCCCGTCTGCGGGGTCGGTGTGGCCGTCGCTGGAAAGGGGAAGAACGAGAGCAGCCATCCGCTCATCGGCGTGGCCGGCACCGCCGGCGCGGTGGTCGATGAGAGGGCCCGCGCCACCGAAGAGAGGCTCACGGCGGCGACCGGTGGCTCGAGGAGCGAACCATCGGCCCCCACCAGCAGGGCCGACTGGTTGGCGGCGGTGATCCGCATCCCCCGCTCATCGATCTCGACGCTGGCCGCGCCGCGCTCGAAGCGGATGTGGGTGCCGCGCGGGGCCGGCCTCCACCCGGGGCCGGCGCGGCATCCGAGCGACGTCACGAGGGCCTCGAGGCCCTCCTGAGCGATCCCACCGGCACCGGTCACCACGCGCCCCCGGACCGAGTCGACCCGCCCCGCCACCATCCGACACTCGTCGATGTCGACCCGTGCCATGCCGGTGGCATGCCAGGGAATGGCTGTCGTGACGGCGGCAAGATCGACATCGGCAAGGACCGCGCTGAACGATCCGTCCCAGCCGCCCCCCCCCACGTCGGCATCGATCGAACCGGCGAGGGTGGCAAGGCCCGTTCCCCCGGCTGCGCCGGCCGACCAGCCGAGGGCCGCTGCGACGGCGCTGAGCGGAACGGGCGTTGCCACCTGCCCGCGCACCGAGAGGCGTTTCCCCTGCACTCCGGCCACGGCGAGGGCCTGGACGACGAGCCACTCCCCGTTCTCTGGCTCCGCGCGGAGGCGAATCGCCCGGCCGGCCTCGGCCCCAACGCACTCGATCCGCATTCCGGCAAGGCCAGCAGTCTCCGCTGCGCCGAAGCCGAACCGACCGATGTCGATGACGACGTTGCGATCGAATCGAGTCGGTTCATCGAGCCATGCGCGCGCCAGGCGCACCGCGGCAGCGATCGCCGTCGGGGTGCCATTGAGCTCCGACAGACGGATGCGGACTTCCGTGGCGGACGACTCCACCTCGACCCAAGGCACCCGAACCGACTCCCCCCCGCGGCCGTCGGGCAGGGCCACATCCATCAACCGGAGTGCTCCGGGGCGGAGATGCTTGACACGCCCGACCGCCAGCGGCATGCCGAGTGTCCCCTCCCACTCCCGAACGAGCTGGTCCCGATGGGCCCCGGTGCGGCGCCACCCGGCCCAGGCGACGAGCACCGCGCAGGGGATCAGGCAGGCGACGACGAACGTCGTGCGGACGACACGGCTGCGGGCGGCTTGCTGGGCGACGAACATCCATGTCCCTCGCGGATTTCCGGGGAATCCGTTCCCCGGCGGCTTTCCGTCATCGTCTTCGTCAACGGGCGCGAGCCAGATCGTGGTAGAGCTTCCAGCGCGCCAGCATCTCCTCGACGCTATCGCCGCCAAACTTGTCGACGAGCGCCGCGGCCATCTCAAAGGCGACGACATGCTCGACAATCACCGCTGCAGCGCTCACCGCGCAGACGTCGCTCCGCTCGTAGGCCGCTTCCTCGGTCTGCTTCGTCCGCAGATTCACGCTCTCCAGCGGCTTGCGGAGAGTGCTGATCGGCTTCATCGCGGCCCGGATCACCAGCGGCTGCCCGTTGGTCATCCCCGCCTCGAGGCCGCCGGCATTATTCGTCGGCCGGGTGAAGCCGAGATCGGTCTGATCACGCCGCGCCGCGTCGTAATGAATCGGGTCGTGAACCTGCGAGCCACGGCGCCTGGCTGCCTCGAAGCCGAGCCCGATTTCGACCCCTTTGATCGCCTGCACGGCCATCACGGCTTGGGCGAGTCGGCCATCGAGCTTACGATCCCACTGGGCGTGAGTCCCGAGGCCGATCGGCAGGCCGTCGACGCGGACCTCGATCACGCCCCCGAGGGTGTCCCCCTCCTTCCCGACCCGGTCGATGAGCTCGGTGACGTCCCCGTCACGCTCGGGGTGGAGGGAGTAGATGGCGCTGGAATCCCGCCAGCCCCGCAGCTCGGGAAGCGTCCCCTCACGGGCCCCCAGCTCGATGCCGCCAAGCGAAGTCACCCAGCCACCGACCTCGATCCCAAACGTGGCGAGGAGTTGGCGGGCGAGGGCTCCGGCCGCCACGCGGGCCGCCGTCTCTCGCGCGCTGGCCCGCTCGAGCACCGCGCGGACGCCGCCGAGATGTTTGACGGCGCCGGGCAGGTCGGCATGACCCGGCCGCGGACGGTCGACATCGTCGAGCCGTTCGAGTTTGGCGTCGCGGTTGACGATCTCCATCGCCAACGGGCTGCCGAGCGTCGTTCCCCGCCACAGCCCCGAGAGGAATCGGACGCTGTCGGTCTCGATCCGCTGCCGTCCCCCCCGACCGTAGCCCCCCTGTCGGCGCACAAGCTCGGCATCAATCGCCGGGAGGTCGACGGCCAGCCCCGCCGGGAAGCCGTCGACGAGGGCGAGGAGGGCGGGGCCGTGCGATTCGCCGGCGGTCCAGTAGCGCAGCATGGGGCAGGGGAGGGGTTCGCGGTGGGGGAGCTCGCCCAGCGGGTTTGCGGGGAAAGAGCCAAACGAACGATTCTAGTTTCGCTTCGGCCGCATCCCTAGGGCATTGTAGGCCCGGAATCGCCTTCGCGGCCCCGCCTTCCGCTCAAGCCACCCCCGCCTGCCGCACAAGCCACCCCGACCGGGAGCGAGCCGGTGAGCAGCCGGCAGGCCTCGAGGTATTTTTGCCGCGTTTTCGCGACGACATCGGCGGGGAGGCTCGGCGGAGGGCTCGCCTTGTCCCAGCCGCTCGCCTCGAGCCAATCGCGGACGAATTGCTTGTCGAACGAATCGGGGACACGCCCCC
>SIAG01000114.1 GCA_009691925.1 Planctomycetaceae bacterium | reverse complement strand
CAGCGGAGGGCGTGTCAGATTCGACCGTGGCTCGGCCCCGGGTGCTGACCGGCCCCGATCGGGGCCCGTTCATCGGCCAACCGGCCTTCGCGGCACCTTGCCCGATGGGTTCGTGAACAGCTTCCGGGTGAAGTCGAGCACACGAGGCACGCTGTGTGCCTCGAGGGCCGAACGGCACGCCGCCAGCGCCGCGGCCCGGAGATTCTCCGGCGTGACACCCTCGGGGAGGGGATCGACGGCGACGATCTGCGCGGCGACGATCTCTCCAGTGATCGCGCTGGGGAGGCCGTAGGCCCGCGCGTCAGCGACACCGGGCACGGCGCGGAGAACGTCCTCGACCCTGCGGGGAAAGACCTTGGCCCCACCGACGAAGATCGTGTCGCTGCGTCGGCCGGAGAATTCGTACCGCTCGCCACGGCGCTCGACGAGATCGCCGGTCGCCACCTCGGCCGTGTCGCGCGAGAGCTGGACGAGGAGCTCGCCATCGCGGCGGGTCGACAATTTTGCCCCGCCCGGCAGGGCCCGGCCGAGCCACTCGGCAGGAAAGCCTGGCAAACCGTCACTCACGCGGAACACCTCGCCCAGCTCGGTGGTGGCGTAGACATGCGTCACACGCGCCGTCGGGAAGAGGGCCCGGGCCTGCTCGAGTAGCTGGCCGTCGGCGGCCTCACCACCGAGGGTGATCCGATCGAGCCTCATCCTGCCGACGGCATCAGAATCGGCGGAGGCGATCACGCGCCGCAGGAGCGTCGGTGTGGCGGGGAGGATCGAGACATCCTCGTCGGCGGCTGCCCGGGCGACGCAGTCGGGATCGCGTGAGGCCGGCACGATCAGACGTCCACCGGTAAGGATCGCCTGCAGCCAGACCTGGGTCCCGGCCCAGCGGGTGGCGTCGTAGACAAGGATCCAGCCGCGCCCATGCCACTGCTCCGCGAGGCGCGCGGCGGCGAGGAGCGAGTCCCACGAGTGCTCGACGAGCTTCGGCGGGCCGCTCGTCCCGGAGGTCGCCACGACGACCTGTGGCGAGGAGGAGTCGTATTCGCGGCGTACCCGTCCCTGGGCGGGTGGCGACGGGACGGCCAGATCGTCCCCGCAGACACTCCAATCGCGGAGTTCGCCGACGAGATCCCGCGAATCCTCGGCCATCAAGGCAAGCGGGACACGCTGCCTTCCGCAGGCCGCGACGATGGCAACCAGCGCGGCGATCTCGCCCGAGCGCGCGATCACGCCGATGGGACGGGCCTCCGCGAGACGGCGTTCCATGGCGGCGACGTCGCTGGCGAGCGTGCCGTACGACACCGCTCGCCGCCGGTCTGCCCCGAGCCCCGCAGCCGTGACGATGGCCACGCGGTCGGGGTTGGCGGCAGCAACCGACTCGATGGCGGCAGCCAATCGTGCCGGCGCGGCGACGTCGGCGACGTCAGGAGCCTGGGCTTGGGCAGAGCTTGGCGGGGAGGCGGAGGATGGCATGATCGTGGCTGGGGTTCGGGGGGGACGACGGCACGATGAAGTTGAAATGGAGATCGAGGCTAGGAACGGGCCGCCAGAGTGGCCGCATAGAGCGCGACAAGGTGGTCGACCGTGCGGGTCGGCGGGTGGGGAGCAGAGCCCCTCGCATCGCGGAAGGGATCGACGCCCAGCGAACGCTCCAGGAGCACGATGATCTGGGCCAGATCGAGCGAATCGAGGCCGAGGTCGCTGCCGAGGAGGGCTGAGCCGGGCGTCTCGCGCGGCGGGCGGGCGGTATCCCGGTAGACCGCCAGGATCGCCTCACGCACCTCGGCGGCGATGTCGCGCGTCGCGCCGTCGATGGACGTCATGCTTCGAACTCCTTCATGGTCACCGACCCCGCCCCCGAGATCCCCCGTCCGGTCAGCCCCTGCCAGGCCACGACCCCGCCGGTGGCAACGAAGATGCCGATATCGACCACCGGAGCGTACCAGCGGGAGAGGATCTCGACGTATCGGACGTCGAGTTCGAGCCGGGCCGGCCAATCAAGGCCATTCCGGCCCCGAACTTGGGCTAGCCCCGTCAATCCCGGACGAACCTCGAGACGGCGGCGTTGCCTGGAATTGTACCTGCCGACGTAGCGCAGCGGGAGCGGTCGCGGGCCGATCAGGCTCATGTCGCCGGTCAGGACACTCACCAACTGGGGCAGCTCATCGAGGCTCGTTCGCCGGAGAAAGCGGCCGAATGCCCCCAACCTTTCCGCGTCGGCGAGCAGTTGACCGTCCCGGCCGACCGCCTCGGACATCGAACGGAACTTCCCGATCACGATCGGCACTCCACCCCGTCCGGCCCGCCTGTCAGAAAAGAAAGCTGGGTATCCGAGGACCGCCACGACCGCCGCCCATGTCCCCAACAACACCGGCAACAGCAGCGCGAGGAGCGCGGCGGCGACGACGGCGTCGATGCCCCGCTTGACGAAGCGCCCATAGAGCCCCCCGGGCCCGGCGGGCCGCTCACCGACTGTCGCCGGCGAAGAGTTGAACAACGCTCCGTTCCTCCCTGATCCGTTGGTGGTGGTCCGATTCTCTGGGGGCCGATGGTCCCGAGACCCCCGGCTGTCATTCGCGCCGTTGGCAGGCCGCGATCATCCCACAGACCTCGCTGATCACCGCCGCATCAACATGCGGGCCGATGGGGAGGGACAGACTCCGCGCCGAGAGAATGTCGGTGACGGGCAAGTCGGCCCGCCCGTCGTGGAACCTCCGGAATGCCACCTGACGGTGACAGGGGGGATCGTAATACGTCCGCGTCTCGATCCCGCGACCGGCCAGTGCCCGGCGGAGGTCGTCCCGCGTGGCACCGAACCGATCGGGATCGACGGTGATGGAAAAATCCTTGTGGCTCGAGACGTCTCCGGGACCGACAGCAACCAATCCGATGCCGGCGATTCCATCGAGCGCCGCCGTATAGGCCGCGGCGACCATCCGCCTGTGGGCCGCCACCTCGTCCAGCCGGCCGAGCCCCAACCACGCCGTCGCGGCGCACATCTCGGGCATGCGACCGTTGCAGCCCGAAAACTGGGCGTCGTAGGAGCCGTCGTTGCCGTATTCGCGCCCCACCCGGATCAGCGTGGCCAGACAATCGCAGTCGGTGGCCACGATCCCTCCCTCACCGGCGACGAGGAGTTTGGTCGGGGAGAGGCTGAAGACCTGCGCGGTTGCCCCTCCACCGAGGGGACTCCCCGCCTGAAGCGCGCCGAACCCATGGGCGGCGTCGATGACCAGCGGCAAGCCGTGTTTTGCGGCAACCTGACGGAGCCCAGCAACGTCACAGGGATTGCCGAAATTGTGGCAGGCCGAGATCGCCACGGTCCGAGGCGTGATCGCCGCCGCCACCACCTCCGGCCGGGCGTTGGTCGACGCCGGATCGACATCGACAAACACCGGGCGGAGGCCGTTCCAAACGACCGCCGCCGGCGCCGCCAGGAAGGTGAAGCTCGGCATCACGACCTCGCCGCCGGCACCGCCGCCGCCCGACAGCACCGTCGCCGTGGCGCAGTCGACCGCGGCCGCGGTCCGGCACCCCGTCACCTTGAGCTCCGCCAGCGCACGGTAGACGAGCATCAGGCCGGTCGTGCAACTACTGACGCCGATGGCATGCCTGACGCCGAGATGCGCCGCCGCCGCGGTCTCGAGACGCTCGAGGTACGGGCCCTTCGTCAACCGGCCCGACCGGCAGATCGCCTCGAGATGCGGCCGGATCTCCTCCGCCGCCGGAAGGGCCGGACGCACGAACGGGACTCGAACCGGACCTTCAGCCGCCACGGACAGGCCTTTCTGTGATGGCTCCGGAGAGTCGGTCGCCGGGAACTGATTCGACAGTGCCCCGGGGCCGGGGCGGCATCGCTGGCCGGTATTCGGGGACGATCCGCTGGAGGGATTCACGGATCACGTCCGGAGGTTCGCCGGGGAGCGAGTGGAGCCGGTCGAATTGGTCTTCAATCTCATCTAGGACCGCCTTCGGCCCGATGACACAGCATACCTTGGGATGCCATGTCTGCACCCTCTGCTCCTCCGCGGAGATCAGCTCCTCGGCGAGCTTCTCCCCCGGCTGGAGTCCGGTGAACTCGATTCCGATCTCCTCCTCGTCGCAGCCGGAAAGGGAGATCATGTCGCGGGCGAGGTCGACGATTTTCACCGCGGGCCCCATGTCAAGGAGGAAGATCTCCCCCCCCTTCCCGATGGCGGTGGCCTGGATCACGAGTTGCGCGGCCTCGGGGATCGTCATGAAGAACCGCTCGACGTCGGGATCGGTGACGGTGACCGGGCCTCCCCGGAGGATCTGCTCCTGGAACTTCGGCACCACGCTGCCGTTGCTCCCGAGGACGTTGCCGAAACGGACGACGACGAACGTCGTCCGCGCCGTGGCAGCGAACGCCTGGACATAACGCTCGGCGAGGAGTTTCGAGCATCCCATCACGCTCGACGGCTTCACCGCCTTGTCGGTGGAGATGGCAACAAAACGCCCGACGGCGTACTCCTCGGCCAGACGCACGAGCAACCGGGTGCCGAAACAGTTGTTCGTGATCGCTTCCCCGGGGTTGCGCTCGAGCATCGCGACATGCTTGTGGGCCGCCGCGTGGAACACCACTTCGGGGCGCTCGGTGTCGAACACATTCCTGATCCGCGATTCGTCGAGGATGTCGGCAAGAACGAACGCCATCGGCACCCCCGTCCGCAGCGATACCAGGCCGTTCTCCGCGTCGAACAGGGCGTTCTCGGCACGCTCGACGACGACGAGCCGGCGCGGACAGTAACGGAGCACCTGTCGGCAGATCTCCGACCCGATTGACCCCCCCCCTCCGGTGACGAGGACCACGCGGTCGCGGACGATTCCCTCGATCACCGAATCGTCGAGAACGACCGGTTCCCGGCGGAGGAGATCGCGGATCTCGACCGGCCGGAGCACGTTCGGGGAGGCGACGGCCCCTCCCGAGGCGAGCAGTTCGCCCATCGATGGGATCACCTTCACGTTCGCGCCGAACTCGGCGGCATCGCTCAGAAGCCGGCGGAACGCCGACCTCGGGAGCTCCCCGGCCGTGACGAGGATCTCGTCGACCGGGCGCTGCCGCAGCACCTTTCTCGCGTCATCGACGCGGCCGAGCACGCGGAGCCCGGCGATCCTCGAACCGCCGAGAAGGACGTTGTCGTCGAGGAAGCCGACGACGATGTACGACGGCGCGTGGTGTGCCGCGAGATTCCGCGCGAGGAGCTCGCCGGTCTCCGTGGCGCCGACGATCAGAGCCGAACGCACGTCGCCGCTGGTGATCCATGGTCTGAACACCTCCCGGATCGTCCGCGGCAGCGCACGGAGGCCGCCGATGAGGAGCATGGTCGCCGCCCAATCGATCACCATCACGCTCCGGGAGAGCCTCTGCCCGAGTCCGGGGAGCACTCCGACGGCCTCCCGGACGACGTCGATCGCGACCAGCGTCAGGGTGGCCAGGGTCGTGGTGAAGGCGAGCCGGCCGAGATCGGCGAACGACAGCCTGCCGAACCGCCAGCGGAACTGATCATGGAGGAGGAACACGATCGTCTTCACGACGACGACCCAGACAACCGTGGCACGAAACATCGCCACCATCGGGGCATCGGGCTGGAAGTCCCAACGGGTCAGGAAGGAGGCAAACCAGACAGCTAGAAACAGCCCGATGTGCACCAGCAGCATCGACACCGTTCCCCCGCGGAGACCGACAATGCCCGATCGCAGCCCCCCGCCGCGGGGACGGAGGGGGGCAGGGGGGCGGGGATGGGCGGAGGCGGACGTCATGGGAAGCCAGGGAGGCTGCGGCATCCGGCGGGGCGATCCCTGCCGTGACTGCAAAAGGTAGGGGGAGTTCAGCCAGGAAACAATGAATGGGATGGGCCGGAGCGGAAGGGGAGGCCTGCGGCCGTCTTCCCGGCAAGGACACCGGCCCCGCCACCACCCGGCATCAGGCGGCAAAACCGGCAGAATCGGCAAAGTCTGCCATGCCATGGTGCCGATAAATCCGATAGCGCCGATTTTAACGGCCGGCAAGGAGTGAGGCATGACCCGAGATCGCCAACGAACCATTCCCGTCTCCGCGGGATGCCTGCAGACCTTCCTCTCCGATCATGCAGGAGTGGTGCGCCTGATGGTGGCGGCCCTGCTGCTCCTGACGAGCGTTGGCTGCAATATCTACGGCCGCCCCCAGCGGACGGCGTCTCACGAGGCCACCCTGGCTGCCAATTGCGATGGCGATCCTGCCAAGATGCCCGCGAAGGAACTGGCGAAGGTGTCGCTCCCACCCTACGTCATCGAGCCGCCGGACATCCTTCTCATCGACGCACTGCGGATCGTGCCGAAGCCGCCGTTCCGGATCCAGTCGTTCGATTCGCTCCAGGTGATCGTCGAGGGAACCCTCCTCGAACAACCGATCAACGGGATCTACGTCGTCGAACCGGGCGGCCTCCTCGACCTCGGCCCCTCCTACGGGAAGGTTGCCGTCGGCGGCAAATCGCTCGACGAGGCCCAGGATGCCGTTTTCCGCCACCTCAAGCGCGTGCTGCGGGAGCCGCAGGTCTCGCTCACGCTCGCCCAGGCCGCGGGGCAGCAGCAGGTGACCGGAGAGCATCTTGTCGGCCCGGACGGCACGGTCAATCTCGGCACCTACGGGAGCGTCTACGTCACCGGGATGACGCTCGCAGAGGCGAAGGAGGTGATCGAGGTTCAACTCGACAAGTTCCTCGACGCACCGCTGGTGAGCGTTGACGTCTTTAGCTACAATTCAAAGGTCTATTATGTGATCACGGAGGGAGCGGGGCAGGGGGACAATGTCGCCAAGTTTCCCGTCACCGGCAACGAGACCGTTCTCGACGCCATCGCCCAGATCAACGGGCTTTCGAAGCTCTCGAGCAAAGAGATCTGGATCGCCCGGCCGGCCCCGTCAGGGATCGGCTGTGATCAGGTTCTGCCGGTCGACATCGACGCGATCATGAGGGGGGGCGCTACGGCGACCAACTACCAACTCCTCCCCGGCGACCGCGTGTTTATCGCACAGGATCCGTGGATCGCCTTCAACAACATCATCGAGAAGGTCACCGCACCGTTTGAGCAGATCATGGGGTCAACGCTCCTCGGTGCCCAGACGATCTATACGTTCCAGCGTGGTTCCAGCTTCGGCATCGGTGGTGTCTGCTGGGTTGCCCGCGAGGTGTATGGCGAGGAAAACCCCAACTGGCTGCTCTTCCGGGCCTGGTTGCTGACCGAAGCCCCCATCTGGCTGCGTGACACCTACGCCACCCACGGTGAGGCCTTCGCCGCCTGGATCCATGACAAGCCGGTGGCGAAACTGGCCGTGCGGACGGTCATGGACACCATCCTCGCCTTCCGTGGAGCCGAACTTGCGGAACGCTGGGGGATCGACACAGCGGTGGCTGTTCCCCACGCCACGTTCCCGCGCTGAAACGCCCCGTTCCGCCGAGCCTGGCTCCCAAGACCGTGCAATCGTCGGTGCCAGGCGTAGAATAGATTCCACCGTTCGCATCCCCACCTGCCCGGAGATTGCTTCCATGCCCCACCGCAAGACGTTCTCGATGGCCTGGCGGATCGCGTTGCCCGTGACGGCGCTGCTCCTGGTCGGCACGTTCGCGTCGACCGCCGCGGCCCAACAGGGACGGCTGCCGTTCGCCGATTATTCCGGGCGGAGGGGTATGAGCCCCTACACCGCGCTCGGTTTCCAGGGGGACAATCCCAACACTGGCGGAACGCTCGGAGCCCTGCAAAACCTCGTCCGGCCGCAGCAACTCCAAGCCTCCCAGTTCCAGCAGCAGGTGAGCCTCGGAAGGCAACTCAATGGTGTGCAGGGGCAGGTCCGCTCGATACAACGCGGTGGTGGTAACAGCGGTCAAAATTACAACACGATCCGGTCCACCGGCCACAGTGCGACGTTTCAGAACACCTCCCATTTCTATCCCAGCAATCGTTGAAACGCTCCTGCGCCTTCTGGCGGTTCGCGCTTGCCATGCTGGGCATGACCGTGTGGCTGCCCTCCCCAGATGCCTCCAGTCGGCCCGGAGCCCGGGCCGCCCCGCCTTCGATCGAAGACGGGGGGAGCGAGCCGCGCCCGGAGCGGCCGCGGATGCAGACACTGGCCCCGTCGCTGCGCAGCGGGGCGGTCCCGTCGCAGCGAGCCCTTGTTGATGCCCGGTCGGAGTTTCGACAGCGCTATGGGAATCCGGCGGCGCGGGTGCGGACCTCCTCCGCCACGCTCCTGCTGGCCGAGGCGCTGATGGCGGAAGCAGCCGGTGAATCCGACCCGGCGGTGAAGTGGGTGATCCTCGAGGAGGCCAGGAAACTGGCCATCTCCGCGGGCAGCCCTCTCGTCGTCGGGCGATCGGTGCGGGTCGCGTCGGCCGAGTTCGACTTCGACGCCTTGGCCGTCGAATACCGCTCGCTTCTCGAGATCCCGCTGCGGGCCATCGATCCCGGCCGCGCGTCCGACCTCGCCAACGCAGCCGCGGGTGTAGCGACGCGAGCCGAGGTCGACCAGCGCTACGACGTGGCGATCCTGGCCCAGGGCCTGACGATCCGCGCCTGGCAGCGGGCCGGCAACATCCATGCCGCTCGGGCGGCCTCCCTCCGGCTGGAGTCGCTGCAACGGCTGGCGAAATCGTCCTCCCGCCGGTCGCCCGGCGGAACGGAGCCGGGGCGTTGAGCAACCGCGGTCAGTCGTCGTCGAAGGGGCGACGCGCACCGGGCTTCGGGCCGGGGTCCGTCGGCTCCGGTTTCTCCGGCTGATCCTTCTCCGGGCCGCGACCTCCCCCTTCTTCCATCGACTGTCGCTCGCGCCACGGATTCCCCGCCTCATAGCTGGCCAGTTCGCTCTTCAGCTGATCACGGACATCGGACGACTCGTCACTCCCGTCGACGGCTTGCCGGCTGTAATTCTTCGCCTCGTCGAAATCCCCCGATTCGGCGTGGGCCGCAGCCAGCGTGCTGATCACGTGCGGCTGCTTCCATTCGGTCAATTCGCAGGCTTTCACGGCAATCCCGATGGCCCGCTTGCCGTCCCGGACCGCATCGTCCGGACTCGTGGCGAGCACCCAAGCGAGATTGTTCAGGACCGTTTCGTTGTCTGGTTGCAGTTCCATGGCCTTTTCGAGGTCGGCGAGCGCCGCGGCGTGATCGCCGATGGAGATTTCGGCATCCCCGCGTCCGCGGCGGGCGAGAAACTGCTCCGGATCAATCTCCAACGCGCGATTGAAGCGGCGGATCGCCTCCCTTGGTTCCTTGGCTGCGAGGTAGAGGAAGCCGAGTTGGCCGACGACGACGGCGTCGTTGGGGCTCTGGCGGACGAGTCGACGGAAGTCGACAATCGCCGACGGATAATCCCCCCGGTCAGCCGCGAGCAGGGCGCGGATCTCGAGGGCCGACCGGTGGTCGGGGTCGCGGGCGAGCACGTGCTCGATGTCGGCGAGGGCTTCGTCGGTGCTGCCGGCCTGCTGGTGCAACCGGGCCCGGAGGACGCGCGGCTCGGCCGCATCAGGGACCGCGGCGATCGCCCGATCGAGATCGGCCATTGCACGCTCGATGTTTCCCTGCGACGCGAACACCCGCCCGCGTTGGAAAAGGATGTCGGCGGAGTCGGGGGCAAGTTCGAGGGCGTCGTCGAAGTTCTTGAGGGCGTCGTCGGTCCGCTGCGCCATAAGCAACGACAGGCCGCGCATCTCACGGATCCGGACATCGTCCGGATTCTCCTCGATCGCCACGTCGAAGTCCGCCAGGGCCCCGTCCTGATCCCCCTCCATCATCAGGAACAGCCCGCGCGTCCGTCGGACATCGGCATCCCGGGGGGCGAGCTCGACCGCTTTGTCGTAGTCGGCACGGCGAGCCGGCGGATCGTCTTCCGCGAGATTCCCCAGCACGACGTGGGCCTGGGCCGTCTGCAACGGGTCGTCGCCACCGAGCTCGACCGCGCGGCGGGCAGAGCTCCCGGCCCGCTGCCGATCCCCCCCGGGCAGCGCCTCGAGGCGAGCGATCATCACATGCGCCGCAGCGAGCGTGTCGTCGCGCTGCACCACCTCCCCCAGATCGCGCAGCGCATAGGCACGCATCCGCTCCCATTGCTGCTGAGCTCCCGGGGCGCCGTCGAAGAGTGCTTCGGTGAGCATCGACGCCCGATCGACCAGCGTGCCGGTGTAGAGGTCGTTGGCAAACCCCCGCGAAGACTCCTCGAGCCCTTTCCGGAGGGCGGCTCGGACCAGCCCGAGGACCCGCTCGAAATCATCGAGGGACCGGGCCGCCAGCTTGGCATCGACAGCCGCATCGAGATCCTCCTGCCCCGCCGCCGCAGCCGGGGCACTCTCAACGGCCGGTTCATCGGCGTGGAGCGGGAGGCACGCCGCCGGGTCCAGCAGCATCGACGCCGCAGCCAGGAACCACCGGCCGCGACGGC
>SIAG01000113.1 GCA_009691925.1 Planctomycetaceae bacterium | reverse complement strand
GACGCCATCCTCCGCGATCGTTCTCCCGGACGGGCCCGGGTGTTCGCGGCTCCCCGTTCGACGGCGGTGGAGAAGGAATGGCCGGTGGAGCGGATGGCCCGGGTCGTGGCTTGGCTCGTGGTGAACCGTGGCTGCGACATCTTCTTCTGCGGCGCGCCGCGCGACATGAAAATGCACGAACGGATCGCCGAGTTGGCCGGTCACGCCGGAAGCCGCCGCGTCCATGATCTCACGAAGGATCTCGATCTCCGCCACACTGGAGCGCTCCTGTCGCGGATGGATCTCTGCCTGGGGATCGACACGGGGCTCCTCCATGTCGCCGCGTCGCACGGCGTGCCGGTGGTAGCGCTGTTTGGGCCGACCGATCCGAATCAGTGGTGCCCGTGGGGAACGGAGGTCGAGGTGCTCCGCTCATCACGGACGAAGAAGCCGCTCTCCCAGCGGCTCCACGGAGCGCTCTTCCCCGCCACGGTCGCTGGCCTCCGCTGGCCGACCGGCGTCGCCGACATTCACGACATCGACGTCGACGACGTGATCGCGGCGATCGAGCGGCTCGTGGCCGGCGCCGGCCGATCGCTCTCCCGCGCGGGATGAGCCCGGCTCTCCCGGAGCCCCAGCGGATCGCCCCATTGATCATGAGGCGCCCCGAGGGGCTTTGTCAGCGCAGGATCCAGGCCGCGTCGAGGGCGATTTCGCAGCGGCTGCAGAGCACGAGTCGGAACTTTCCCGAGGCAGCGCCGAGCTTCTCGCCCACGTACCGTCCACTGCTCGAGAGGGAGAGAACGTGCAGCGTCCTCTCGTCGGGATCGGCAATCACGTACGAGGGCACTCCCTGCTCTTCGTAGAGTGCCCTCTTGAAGACCACGTCGCGTTCGCGGGTGGAATCCGAAAGAATCTCGACGACCAAAGCCGGGACGTGCTCCACATGCCCCGCTGGCGGCGGCCCGCAGACGATGGTCATGTCGGGTCGAACGATCGTGTCGCTCGATACGATCCAGTCGATTTCGACGAGGACAGAGGCGGCACAGGATACCGCTTCGATCGCGTTCCCCAGAGCCATGACGAGCCGTCCGAGCATCTCGGCATGCCGCCCCGTCGGACTGGGCGACATGGCAACTGCGACGCCTGCCCAAAGCTCCCAACGGCCTTCCCATTGCCGGTAGTCGTCGATGGTGTAGTGCGGTTGATACCGACGGGCGGAGCTCATAGTTCTTCAGCATACGCCACAGCCAAGGCCACCGCCAAACCATCGCGATCGAACGTCCGCTCGGCCTAGCGGGGACGCAAACGCACAGACGCGACTCGAAGGCTGTCGATAAGCGTCCGCCGTGCGGGGCGACGGTCGATGACCCAGAGATACGCCGGCTCTGTGAGGGGGCTCACGTGGACAAGGGTCATCGGTGGCTGTCCACGGGAAGCGAACGCGCCGCCGCCGTGCCGGCCACGAAGCCGCTTGCCCAGGCCCACTGGAAATTGAAGCCGCCGATTCGGCCGTCGACGTCGAGGATCTCGCCGGCGAAGTGGAGGCCGGGGCAGATCCGGCTCTCCATCGTGTCGAGGCGCACCTCGGAGAGGGGCACGCCGCCGGCCGTGGCCTCGGCGATCGTGAAGCCACGGTCGTCGACCACCGGCAACTCCATTCCCTTTACCGCCGCCACGAGCCGGCGCCGCGCCTCGCGGGGGAGGTCTCCTGTCGGCGGCGCGGCGGCCGCGGTGCACAGCTGCCGCGCGAGGCGTTCGGTGAGCTGCTGGCGGAGCACGGAGAGGGCCCCTTTAACGCCACTTTCTAGGAGCATCTGCTCGACTCCGTCGGCGGGGGTGTCGGGGAGCCAGTCGAGGAGGAGCCGCGCGGCTGGTTCGGTGACGCGCGAGACGAGCCAGTGCCGGCTGATGTCGAGCGTGGCGGGGCCCGACAGGCCGGTGTGGGTGCAGAGCGTGCTGCCCGCGCTTGTCGCGAGCGGCTTCCCTTTCGATGAGAGCAGTGTGAACCGACAGGGGAGCGCGAGGCCGGTGAGAGCACGGATGAAGTGGTCGGCCGGGAGCACCAGGGGGACCAGCGACGGCACGACCGGCGCTGTGATCGAGTGACCGAGCATCGTTGCCAGAGCAAAGCCGGAGCCATCCGATCCCGACTTCGGCAGCGACTTCCCGCCGGTGCAGAGAATCACCTTCCGGGCGCTGAGCGGGCCGGCGGTGGTGTCGAGCCGGAGGCGCTCGCCGTCGCGCTCGATGAGCGTCACCTTCGCCGGATGAACGAGCCACGCCCCGGCGGCGTCTGCTTCCCGAAGGAGCGCGTCGAGGATCGATCGGGCCGAATCAGACTCGGGGAAGAGCTTGCCGGTGTCGGCCTCCCGGTAGAAGCTGACCCCGGAGGAGGCGAAGAAGGCGATCGTCTGCTCGACGGTGAACCGGCCGAGGACCTTGCGGATCGCCGGGGCAGTGCTGCCGGCGAAATCGCGCTCGTCGACCCGCCAATGGGTGACGTTGCAGCGGCCCCCCCCCGAGACGAGGATCTTCGCCCCGAGCTTCCGGGCTCCGTCGATGCCGACAACCGCCGCCGTCCTTCCCGCGTTCGCTTGAGCCCGCCCGGCCCAGGTCGCGGCGAACAGTCCGGCGGCCCCGACCCCGACCACAGCGACGTCGGTTTGCATCGGAATCCGGGGGGGCTCCAGGGGGGCCGACTCCGGGGCAGTTTCGCGGGGTAGAGTCATGGTGCTAGAGTTTGACCGCTGCGGAGAGTCTGTAAGAGGTCGGCGTGGGGCCGGCCCGTGGAGAATCAACACGTTCAGGCGCCATGATGACGGGTCCGCACTGCACCACCATCGAGGCGAACGATCGGGTTCCCGTGGGGCCCGGAAAGGCTCTCCGTTGGTCATGGTCGGCCCGGCTGGGAAGGGCTTGCTGGCCGGGAAGTTTGTGGGGGATCGCGGCTTGGGTCGGGGGAGTGGTGGCAGTAACGATCGGCCTAGCCGGTCCTTCTTCGCCCGCCGCCGAGGCCCCGATCGATTTCAACCGTGACATCCGGCCGATCCTTTCAGAAAACTGCTTCTACTGCCACGGGCAGGATGGCAACAAGCGGCAGGCCGATCTGCGGCTGGATGACCGCGAGGCGGCGCTGGCCGCCCGGGCGATCGTCCCTGGCGATCCCGGCGCGAGTTCTATCCTCGAGCGGATCCATTCCTCCGACGCCGACGTCGTCATGCCCCCGCCGTCGTCCAATCGCACGCTCTCCGCCGAGCAGAAGGCCCTCCTCGCCCGGTGGGTCGCCGCCGGGGCCGAATACCGCAAGCACTGGGCCTTCGAGCCACCGGCCCGTCCCGAACCGCCGGCGGTGAACCGAGGCGGCT
This sequence comes from Planctomycetaceae bacterium, assembly GCA_009691925.1. Taxonomy (GTDB): domain Bacteria; phylum Planctomycetota; class Planctomycetia; order Pirellulales; family UBA1268; genus QWOP01. The sequence continues at coordinate 7,113 of SIAG01000113.1, read as the reverse complement.
GGGTCCGCAACGGGATCGATGTCTTCGTTCTCGCAGGTCTTGAGGGGGCGGGGATGAAACCCTCCCCCGAAGCCGACCGGACGACGCTCATCCGCCGCCTCTCGGCCGATCTGATCGGGATCCCGCCGACGCCCGAGGAGGTTGACGCCTTCGTCACCGATCCCGCTCCCGATGCCTATGAGAAACTCGTCGACAGGCTCCTGGCCAGCCCGCACTACGGCGAGCGGATGGCGCTGCCGTGGCTGGATGCCGCCCGCTACGCCGATTCCAACGGCTTCCAGCAGGATGGCGACACCTGGCAGTGGATGTGGCGCGACTGGGTTGTCAGGGCCCTCAACGCCGACATGCCGTTCGACCGCTTTTCAACCGAGCAACTTGCCGGAGATCTCCTCCCCGATGCGACGGTCGAGCAAAGAATAGCCAGCGGCTTCAACCGCAATCACCTCCTCAATGGCGAGGGGGGGGCGATCGCCGAGGAGCAGAGGTTCAACAACCTCTTCGACCGGGTCGACACGACAAGCACCACCTGGCTCGGCCTGACGCTCGCTTGCTGCCAGTGCCACGACCACAAGTACGATCCGCTCACGCAGGTCGACTACTACCGCTTCCTCGATGCCTTCAACCGGCTCTCCGAGAACGGAACACCGCAGTATTTCTCGAGCCGGATCCGGGTAGCACCGCCGCTGATCGAGCTGCCGACCGCGGAGAATAACGCCCGGATCACCGACTTCGACACGCAGATCGCTGCCGCCGACACCGAGGCGTCCCCGATCATCGAGGCCGGCTTTGCCGGCTGGCGGAAGGGGCTGTTGGCGTCTGGTGTGCCCGGTGCTTCGGCCGGTCTTCCGGGGGGGCTCCTCGAGCTGCTCAAAAAGCCCGAGGGGGAGCGGACGGCCGAGGAGCGGCAGGCGATCGACGCCGACCTGCGGAAGCACTTCGACGAGAAGGTGCGGAACGACCTCGTCGGCAAGGTGGCGCCGGTCGAGCGTGCCGCGACGCTGCGGCGCCAGTTGGGCGACTACCGGGCCGACCAGATCCCGCGCGTGATGGTGATGGCCGACGACAAGCCGCGTGAGACGAGGCTCCTCGACCGGGGCGAATATCTGAACCCGACGGGGGAGCCCCTCGGATTCCTCCCGCCGGCCTCCTTCCCACCGCTCCCCGAGGGGGCGGCCGCGAACCGGCTCGGGCTCGCCCAATGGCTTTTTCGTCCCGATCATCCACTCACGGCGCGGGTTCAGGTCAACCGGATGTGGCAGCATTTTTTCGGGCTGGGGCTCGTGAAGACGGTCGAGGACATGGGGGTGCAGGGGGAATACCCGCTCCACCTCCCGCTCCTCGACTGGCTGGCGCTGGAGTTCCGTGACCGGGGCTGGAGCCAGAAGCAGATCCACCGCCTGATCGTCACCAGCGCCGCCTACCGGCAGTCGAGTAGGGTCCGCCCAGACGATCTCGCCAAGGATCCGGAAAACCGCCACTTCGGCCGTGCCGCCCGGTTCCGGATGCCCGCCCCGGTGCTCCGCGACGTGGCACTCGCCACCAGCGGCCTCCTTGACCGGCGGATCGGAGGCCGGCCGGTCTATCCCTACCAGCCCGACGAGATCTGGGAGGCGCTGGCGATCACCAAGGAACGCGACTTCACCTACCCGCAGTCGCAGGGGAGCGATCTCAACCGGCGCAGTCTCTACACCTTCTGGCGCCGAACTGTGAGCCCGGCGAACATGTTCGACGCCGCCAACCGGCAGACCTGCCGCGTCCGCACCGCCACCACCTGCACCCCGCTCCACGCCCTCACCACGCTCAACGATCCGACCTGGGTGGAGGGGGCTCGCGTCTTGGCAGCCGCCGCAATCAAGGCTTCCCCCGACGTTGACGGCCGTCTCACCCATGCCTTCCGAAGCGTCGTCTCACGCGTGCCGACCGATTTCGACCTCGCCGCCCTGCGGCGGATGTATAGCCGGCAGCGCGAGTTTTATGCCGCCGATACCGACGCGGCGAGAGCGCTTGTGTCGGTCGGCGCCAGCCCGAAAGAGGAGTCACTCGATCCGGTCGATCATGCGGCTCTGGCGGCGGTCTGTCTGGCGATTCTGAACCTCGACGAGGCCCTCACCCGTGAGTGATCCGCACACCGCCAGTTTCCCCTCGAGCCCCGATCTCTCGGCCGCCATCGCCGAGAACGTAGCCCGTGTCTCGCGCCGGCGCCTGTTCGGATCGACCGGCATGGGGATCGGCGGCGTGGCTCTGGCGGCGTTGCTCGGCCGGGAAGGGGCCGCGGCCGGGCCGGTGATCGCCGGGATCCCGGATCTCCCCCATCATCCGCCGAAGGCGAAGCGGGTTGTCATGCTCTGGCAGGGAGGGGGGCCGTCGCACGTCGATCTCTACGACCCCAAGCCGGTGATGCGCGAGCTTGCCGGCCAGGACATCCCCGAGAGTGTCCGCGGCACGACGCGGCTCTCGACGATGTCCAGCGGCAACGCGAAGTGGCCGATCCAGCCGGCCATCAAGCCCTTCAAACGCTACGGCAACTCCGGGATCGAGCTCTCCGAGATGCTGCCGAACATCGGCGGGATCGCCGATGAGATTTGCGTCGTCCGCAGCATGAACACCGAGGCGGTCAACCATGCCCCGGGGGTGACGCTGTTCATGACCGGAGCGCAGGTGCCGGGCAGGCCGAGCATGGGGGCCTGGCTCACCTATGGCCTGGGTTGCGACACTGACGAGCTGCCGGCGTTTGTGGTCATGACCTCCTCCGACAAGGCGAAGACCTGCGGGCAGCTGTTTTTCGACTACTACTGGGGGAGCGGATTCCTGTCGAGCCGCTACCAGGGGGTGCGGTTCCGCAACACTGGCGACCCGGTTCCCTATCTGGCCAACCCGCCGGGCGTCAGCCGGGCGGCGCGGCGCGCGCTGCTCGACGACGTCGCAGCGATGAATGCGGCGCATCTTGCCGACTATGGCGATCCGGAGATCGACACACGGATCTCGCAGTACGAGATGGCCTTTCGGATGCAAGCGAGCGTCCCGGACCTGACAGACTTCTCCTCCGAGGCGCAGCGCGTCCTCGATCGCTACGGGCCCGATGTCCATGTGAAGGGGAGCTTCGCCTCCAACTGCCTGATCGCACGCCGACTCCTCGAACGAGGCACCCGGTTCGTGCAGCTCATGCACGCCGGCTGGGATCAGCACGGCAACCTCTTCACGCAGCTCGAGGAGCAATGCCGTGACACCGAGGGGCCGTCGGCGGCGCTGGTCCTCGACCTCAAGGAGCGCGGGCTCCTCGACGACACGCTCGTCGCCTGGGGGGGGGAGTTCGGTCGCACGCCCTTCGGCCAGGGGGATCCGGCCAATCCGAAGGGACGCGATCACTTCGGCCGGGCCTATTCGTGGTGGCTCGCCGGCGGCGGCGTTCGCGGTGGCCATGTCCACGGGTCGACCGACGACTTCGCCTGGAACATCACCGCCGACCCGGTCCATGTCCACGACATGCAGGCGACGATCCTCCACCTGCTGGGGATCGACCACACCCGCCTCCTGTTCCGCTACCAAGGGAGACAGTTCCGGCTCACTGACGTCCACGGGCATGTCGTGAAGGGGATTCTTGCCTGACCGTCCGCCGATGCCCCGGAGGAGGGGATGGCTGAGCGTGGACCGGCCGCAATCTTCCCCCACCCTGCCCCGGCTATCAAATAGCGCCCGCCGGCGGTCCGGTCGTTTCACAAAGGGGGCGGCCCTGGCAATCCAGGGAGGTACGGCCGGCGGCGGAAAGTCGATCGCTCGTGCCGGTCATGCCGACCAGCCCCCGGGAAAACAACGAGAAAACCGGGTTCCGATTCGTTGAACCGGGCGGCCGCGTTGGTATCGTCGAACGCAGGACAGCGGATGGCGCCGGGTCGCCCCGGCCGCCGCTGGAAAAACTCAACGGATCAAGCCCGGCATGGCCATCGCCCGTTATCCCGAACCGGACGAGATCGACTGCCTGCTCCGCAATGCGGAGTTGCGAGACGAGATCGAGCCCTACCTCGACGAGTCGATCTTCGAGATCGACTTCCGCACGCTCCCCACCGAAGCGGAGAACCGCTTCCTGGAGTCGATGATCGCCTGGGAGAAGGCGGCGCTGGAACCGATCGCCCGCTGGTTCGATCCGCCGCTGGCCCTCCAACCCGCCTGCACGCTCGACGAGGATCAACTCCGCGAGAGACTCTGGGAGACGATCGACCGGTTGTTCGAGAAGCGGATCGTCCTCGACTTCACCGATCATCTCTCGGATCGTGATCTCTATGTCCTGATCCGCCGAGACATCCTCCCCGCCTCCGTGAAGCGCGTCGAACTCCCCGACAACTTCGTCCACTGGGATTGCAGCGCGGTCGAGACCGAAGTGCCGACGACCTGGCTGACCTACTACGCCACCGATGCCGAACGGGAGCAGTGGAGCCTCGAGGAGGGGCGCGATCCCCCGGCCCGCCAGGTGCCACCCCATCCCCGCGCCCTGCCGACCGCGCCTGTCTGAGTGCGGGGGGGTACCCAAGGTTGCCGCCGAGGTTCCCAAGGCGTCCGGCGGGGTACCCACCGGGCAGCAAGTATGCGGCAGCCCCACGGCAGCCGCCGGGCCACGAGCAGGGTCGGCGGCCTCACCTCAGGACACGTCAAGGATCGCTCCAGGTCGTCGCTGAAGGCGCTGAGGAACGAGCCCGGGCAGTCCGCGGAGTGCTTTTGTCGACGGCCTAGTTGACGCCGTATCCCCGTAGAGACAAGAATCATCCCCAATGGTGGTGGAAAGTGGGGGGGCGTGCGGCATGGCTTACTTGAGCGCAGCAAACGGGAAATCCCGATGTTGTTGCCCAACCCTCAAATGCCTTGCTCGCAAATCCCATCGTCCAAATCCTGCCACCCAGCGTTGGTGTTGAGATATTCCCCAAGTCAATGCGTTCGTCCCGCATGCGTTTCGGGTTCTATGTCCGCGAGCCAAGCCTCCCGTACCCACCATTAGCAGAGGAGTCGCGCCATAAAGTTTCCTCGATTCGGTAGCCGTCCGACACTCTTCCGCAAAGCTACCGGCCAGGACGGTCTTTCTCGACGACGCCAACTGCTCACCGAAGCGCTTGAGCCAAGGCTCATGATGGCCGTTCTGGATGGTACGACCTCGAACATTCCCATTTTGTCGCTATCGGGCCCGTCCTCGGCCGTCATTTCGCCTCAAGATTCGACTGCGCCGCAGCAGATGGTGACGGTCTCCAGTGCGGCCCTCGATGCATTGCGGAATGCATCCCAGCAGGGAGCACCAACACAGGGCCTACCAACACAGGGAGCAGCAACACAGGGGTCGCCGTCGGGCGGTCCATACTCGGGCGGTGGCCAGCCGGCTGGCGGGCAGCCGGGCAACGTCGACGATCAATTCGCGCGGACGTGGCCGGAATTTCGCAAAGAGTGGAAGGACTGGTACGATCGCTGGGTCAAGCCCTATGTGGAAACGGCGCGCGATGAGCTTGCACCTCCAGCCCTTCCCATCGTCAGAGACGTCTTGGACGGAACACCACCTGCGGCCAGAGCCATTATTATCGCTCGGGAAGAGCGGCGGATTCAGGAACTCATCGGCAATGGGGCGGACCAGAATGGGCCGGAATTGACCCGCGAATTGGAAGAACTGCAACGACTTAAGGAATTGAACAACCGTGCGTTGAACCCGTAGTGACTATCGTCGAATTCATTCGATCTGCCGCCTTTAGGAAGATCGTGGAGAGTCGTAGCCTTCTCTGCTACGGCTCAGCCTCACACAGTAACCTAACCTCGTGGCCCTGCCGAGCGGGCTGATCTGCCATCGGCAAGGCCGCGAGGTGGTTTTGTCCACATCCTGCCTGTGGGATCACCGTCGAATGATCGTGAAACCAAAAGTTTGTGGGCGGAATTCAGAACCATCATCCGGATGGTTTGAGATCGTTGGACTGGTGGCACTGGCGGTGGGTCTTCTCGAACTCGGCAGTTTATCGTATTGGTTTCTTCCCAATACCCACTGGCAGCGTTGTGTGCTCGCGCTGCTCGTCAGCGTCCTCGAGGTCGGATTGCCCTGCCTTCTCGTCTGGCAACGTCCTGCCTTGGCCTCGTTTGATGGTCGCCTGCTGGGTGGGGGTATAAAGCCATGGTTGCTCGCCTTGCCGCTCACACTCGCTGTGCTGCTGGTGGACGTCGCCTGCCAGACGTTCACGACCAGCCTTGATGGCATGTTACGACTCCGTTGGTGGAGCGACCGTGTCGTCCCAGGGATGCAGTCCCCCGCTGTGGTTGTGGTAGGAGCGTTCAAAACGATCGTCATAACGCCGATCGCCGAGGAGGTGTTCTTTCGTGGTTTCGTTCTCGGTCAACTACAAAAAGTGATGCCAGCAACGCTCGCCGTTCTCCTTCAGGCGATCCTATTTTCCGCGTGCCACTTGGGCCAAGATTCCCGCTCCGCGCGACTCGTTGGTAGCTTTGTGTTGGGGGTCGCTTTCGGCGTCTGGCGCATAAGACTTCCTGGGTTGCTCCCGCTGATGGTTATGCACGGCTTGATCAATGCGCTGGCGTGGCTTCCGTTGGCGATCACCGAATACGACGTCGTCAGTCTCGCGGAGTGCCGCCAGATGGAGGCCCTGAAGGATGAACCCGCCGAGCGGGCAATCCCGTCGATTATCAACCATCTGGCGAACCCCGACATTCGCGTGCAGATATGTGCAAACGTGATCCTCGGGAGCCGGTATCGGGATTCCGCCCCGCCGTATCTCCGCGAGGCACTCTCGTCGCCCGATCCAGTCGTCGTCAGAGCCACGATCTCGATCATCGGAGAACAGAGTATTCGAGAACTCATCCCGGATCTGCGTCGCTTAGCGTGGGACCATTTTACCGCAGATATCCAGTTGGGTGCCGTCATTCAATTGAAACGACTCGGTGACACCAAAGCACTCGAATCAATCGCCGTTGACCATCCAACCCCGAGAGTTCGCCGCGCCGCCAGCCGATTGCTGGCGGATCCGTCGCTTCTGTCGAGCCCGCCTTGATCAGGCGGCAAACGCCGGGCGATGGTGTGGCGTTAGACGGCTCCGAATTCCTGTACAAAGGGTTGCAAGCGGTCGCGGGGGTGAGTCC
>SIAG01000112.1 GCA_009691925.1 Planctomycetaceae bacterium | reverse complement strand
CCTGTTCCCGGCCCTGTTCCCGGCCCTGTTCCCGGCCCTGTTCCCGGCCCTGTTCCCGGCCCTGCGGCCACACCTGCGGCCGCGGCCGCGGAGTGACGCCCGCCAGGCTCGGCGATCCCCGATTTACTCTCGGCCGCTGGCTAGGAGTGGCAGGCGGGAAACGGCGGGAATGGTATCGGATCCCCGGCCACACCTGACGGCCGGGGGGGTATTTGCAAACCTCCCCACGACTGGGTATGATAGTGAACAAATGTCCACTTAACCCCAGCACCCTCGTCAGTCCAAGGAGCGAAACATGGCCAGTTTCAACAAGGTGATTCTCCTCGGGAACGTCACTCGGGATCCGGAGCTCCGCTACGTTTCTAACGGCACCCCGGTCACAGAGATCGGCCTCGCGGTCAACAATCGGCGCAAAGGCGCCAACGGCGAATGGGTCGACGAAACGACCTTCGTCGACGTCACATTGTGGAGCCGGGATGCCGAAATCGCCGGCGAATACGTGACGAAGGGCTCCCCGATCATGATCGAGGGGCGGCTGAAGCTCGACACCTGGGAAAAGGACGGCAAGAAAAACTCCAAGCTGCGGGTCGTCGGGGAGAGGCTCGTCCTCCTCGGCAGCCGCCAGGGGGGACCCGGGCCCGAAGGGAGCCGGGGCCCGGAAGGGTCTCCGCGGCCGAGTCGGCCCGCCGCGGCTGGCCGCCCGGAACAGCCCGAAGACCTCCCGGACTTCTCGCAAGCGACGTATGATGGTCCCGGCCGCGACGGCGGTGGCCGGGGTTCCGATGCGGTCTCCCCCGGAGGATCTGACGACGACATTCCGTTCTGATCCGGCTTGTGTCACACTTCGACCGGCCGAGGCCCCCTGGGCGCTCAGCCGGTCGTTCCTGTTCGGTATTGTTTCTCTGTTCTGTACCCTTTCTGCCCGAGCCCCGTTTCACGAGACGAATCATGGCACAGTCCTTCGCAGCCCTCTCCCGCAACAAGACCGTCAACGCGACCGGATCCCATGCCGGTCAACTGCCGAAGGGGGAGCGGGGGGGCATCGAGCTCCTCCTTGTTCACCATGTTGAGCACCTCGGGAAGCAGGGGGAAGTGGTCGAAGTGAAGCGCGGCTACGCCTTCAACTACCTTCTCCCGCAAGGGTTGGCGACGGTGGCCACCGAGCACCACAAGCGGATGGTGGCCAAGCACAAGGCGAAGCTCGAGGAGATCGCCCGGGAACGTCTCTCTGGGCTCCGGTCTCTGCTGGAGGAGCTTGTCCGCACGAGCGTCACCATCGAGGCCAACGCCAACGACGAAGGGCACCTTTACGGCTCGGTCACATCCGTCGAGATCGCCCGGGCGCTCAAGCAGCAGGATCTCGTCATCTCGAGCGATAACATCATCCTCCAGGGGCCGCTCAAGGAAGTCGGCCTCTACACCGTTCGCGTCCGTCTGGCAGCGGAGGTCGAAGGGGATCTCAAGGTCTGGGTGGTGCCGACCAGCGGCGACTCGACGGCGAAGTGACGATCCCCTCCCGCTCGGGACGGCCGGCCTCTCCGACTTTCTAACGCGGCTGATCGATCCGCTGGGCAGGGTTCGCATCGCGGCCCTGCCCACGCTCGTGTGTGTCGGCACGCTGTAGCGGGGCGTTTTCCGGCAGATGGTCGGGAAGTGGCCGCCACCCCGGACGGCGCCCGCTATGGCACACCGGCGGGGCGACTGACGGAACGAACCTGGGGCGGGAGGCTCGAGCATGGCGGCAGCGCGTCGGAGTGGCGACGGGGGATCGGGCGAAGGGCGCGACCGCCAGCGGGACGGCGGGCGGCGGCGATCCCGTGACAGCGGCGACGGGGCGGGCTTGCCCCCCGATCTGCGCCAGCGCCCTGTCGATCTCGCTGCCGAGCGCGGCGTGCTCGGCAGCATCTTTTTGAAGCCGGATGCCTGCGACGACGTCGCCCTCGTGCTCCGGCCGGAGGATTTTTCCGACGAGGCCCATCAGATCCTCTTCCGCCACCTCCTCGACCTCCACGACGGCGGCAAGCGGATCGACACGACGATCGTCCTCGACCGGCTGCGATCGAAGGGGGATCTCGAACGGATCGGCGGCGTGGCAGCGATCGCGGAGATCGTGCAGTCGGTGCCCCACGCCGCCCATGCGACGCACTACGCGCAGATCGTCCGCGACAAATCGCTCCTCCGGTCGCTGATCGACGCCAGCACCGACATCCTCCGCGATGCCTACGACTCGACCGACGAGCCGAAGGAGCTCCTCTCCCGGGCGGAATCGAAGATCTTCACGATCCTCGAGGACCGCAGCTCCGCCGACGCGACCCCGATCAACGAGGTGCTGGGCAAGGTGCTCGAGCGGATGGATGCCCGCATGAAGCACGAGCAGACGCTCGGCGGCGTGGAGACCGGGTTCACGGAGCTCGACGCCCTCTGTGGCGGGCTCCACAACTCCGAGCTTGTGATCCTCGCCGCCCGGCCGAGCATGGGGAAGACGGCGATGGCGATGAACATCTCCGAGCACGTGGCGATCACCAACAACCATCCGGTGCTGTTCGTGAGCCTGGAAATGGCGGCCATGGAACTGGCCGACCGCCTGCTCTGTTCCGTCGCGGGGGTCAACGGCCACCGGCTCCGCAACGGCACGATCTCCAAGGAGGACCGTCGCCGGCTCGTGGAGAAGTCGGCGGAGATCAGCGCTGCCCCGCTCCTCATCGACGACACCCCGGGGCGGACCCTGACCGAGATCGCCGCCGTCGCCCGCCGGCAGAAGCGCCGCGGCGGGCTGTCGCTGATCGTCATCGATTATCTTCAGCTCATCGAACCGGACAACCCACGTGATCCCCGCCAAGAGCAGGTGGCGCGAATCGCGCGGCGGCTGAAGATGATGTCACGCGAGCTCGACATCCCGGTGCTCTGTCTCGCCCAGCTCAACCGGCAGGCGGAGGCGTCGCGGGACAACCGACCGCGGCTCAATCATCTCCGTGAATCGGGGGCCATCGAGCAGGACGCCGATCTTGTGATGTTTGTCCATCGTGAGGAGTATTACGCGACGAACGACGAGGACCGGGAACGGGTCAAGGGGCACGCGGAAATCATCATCGCCAAGCAGCGCAACGGCCCGATCGGCGACGCCAAGCTCCTCTGGCAGAACGACTTCACACGCTTTGTGAACCTCGAACACCGGCAGTACGACGAGTTCGAGCAGTTTTCGAAGTTCTGAACTCGGAAGTTCTGAAATCGATAGATCGCCCCGACTGGCTATCCCCTGGCCTTTTGGGGCTTGGGCCGGGGCGCCCCATAGCCACGCATTAACGCCCCCGGGACGCGCTGCGGTCTGTGCCGGGGCGGACGTCGAGCTCGAGGCCGTCGTCCTCGCCCCGTTCCAGCCGCTCCCAGGCGATCCCGCCCATGGCGGCGTTGTCGGTGCACAGCTCGCGCGGCGGAATCAGCACATCGACGCGACGCTTTTTACCGAGGCGCTCGAGGGCTTCGCGCAAGCTCCTGTTTGCCGTCACTCCACCCCCGACCGCGAGGACGCGGCAGCCGGTCCGGGCGAGGGCCAGATCGACCTTGGCGAGGATCGTCTCGACGACGGCCAGTTGGAACGACGCTGCGAGGTCGGCGCGGGCACTTCCCGTGGGCGGAGGCGTGTCGTTGGGGGCGCCCGGGGGCCTGACCCGGTAGCGGAGGGCCGTCTTCAGCCCGCTGAAACTGACGTCGAGCCGCTCCCGATCGGTCGACAGCGGACGCGGGAAGCGGTGGGCCGCGGGATTCCCACCGGCCGCTGCCCGCTCCAAGGCGGGCCCACCGGGATACCCGAGGCCGAGGAGCGCCGCCGCTTTGTCGAAGGCTTCGCCGGCGGCATCGTCGATCGTTCCACCGAGCCGCTCGAGATCGAGCGGCGAATGAAGATGGAACAGCGACGTGTGCCCGCCGCTGGCGACGAGCCCGACGCAGGGGTATTTCATCCGCTCGCCGTGGGCCAGCCGGCAGGCGTAGAGATGAGCAGCGATATGGTCGTAGCCGATGAGCGGGCAGCGAAGGACCGCGGCGATCCCTTTGGCGGCCGACAGACCGACCAGGAGCGAACCGACCAACCCCGGCCGGACGGCGACGGCAACGGCCTCGATGCCCGCCCTGGCGATCCCCGAACGGGCCAGGGCCTCGTCGATCACCGGCACGATCCGCTCGACATGGGCCCGCGAGGCTAGCTCCGGAACGACCCCCCGCCACCGGGCGTGGAGCTCGTCCTGGCTGGCGACGACGCTCGAGAGCACGACGCGCGAGCGGTCGATGACGGCCGCCGCGGTCTCGTCACAGGTCGTCTCGATCGCCAACAGCGGCACGGGGGGGGAACTCCGGGAGGAACGGGGCACCGACGGGGAAAGCCCGCGGACCAGCCGTCGTCGCTCGCGCCCTTGTTACCGCTATCAGTAGTCGTACCACATCCCGATGCCGGCCCGGTTTTGGTTCTTGTAGACGAACTGGTACTGGGGGTCGGAGCCGTAGAGATACTCGAAGCCGATCCGATAGAGCTTCTCGCTGCGGCGCCCGCGCCACGCCCAGCCGGTCTGGACGCAGACATTCCCCCCCCAGTCGAGCTCCTGGCGGGAGAACCCGTTGACGGCGAGGAACGGCGCCCCCTGGCCGGCCGTGGGCCGGGCCTGGATCAACTCGACCCCCCCCTGCAATTCCCACGGCTGGGCGCCGCCGGCGGTGAAGAACGCCCAGCCCACCTCGCCGTAGAGCCGCATCCAATCATAGAGGTAGTAGGAATTGCCCCACACGATGCAGTCGCGGACATAGTTGATCCGCGGGAAGGTCGGATGCTTGAGCATGAACTCGTCGCCGAGGTGGGCGCTGTTGTGGTAGTAGGCGAGCTTCGTCTGCCACCGCCCCACGCCGTAGACGACCGGGACCCCGACGCGGAAATCGGCCGACCGCAGGTCGCGGTCGTCCTGGGGATCGAGTCGCACGAACGCAGCGCCTTCGATCTGGACCTCGAAGCCCTGCGGATGGAGGACCGGGTCGGATCCGTAACGGACGATCGAGACCCTCCCCCCGATCGTCGAATCCCACAGCCATCCCTCCTGGCCGGTCGTGGCGTAGGGAGCGGGCGTCGTGTCGTCATAAAAAACCGTGCCGAAGCGGGGCTCCTTTGGACCGGCGAGGTAACTGGTGTAGATGAGGTTGTTGGGCATCAACTGCCAGAACCAGGGCCGCGGCGCCCATAAATCGTCGAAGCCCTCGGGGAACGCGGCCCCCGGCATCAGGTAGCCATCCTCCGAGGCCGGCGGCATCGCTTCATAGGGCATGTCGAGGACCACCGGGCCGGCCGCTCCCACCGAAGGGAGTGGATCGATCCCGGGGAGCAGCGGTGACAACCCCCCCGGGAGCGGGCCGGACATCGTCCCCTCTACGCTCCCCGGATCGAGTTCGAGCCGCGGCGATCGTGGCAGTGACGGCTCGGGCGGAAGGACGGAGCCCGGCGGCGGCGGCAGGAGGAGGGAAGACGACGGGGCCTGGGCACTCCCGCTCCGACCCACTCCCACCACCAGGGCGCAGCCCCACAGCAGGAGCATCGCGAGGGCGACGCCGCGGGGAGGCCGGGGGAGAGATCGGGAACGCTTCATGACTGCCACTGGGGCCACGACGGCCGCGCCACTCGCCTGGTCGGAATCCCGCCAGTCGGGCCCGACACGCCGGCCGACTGTACGGATCGGGTGGAGTTCGACTCCAGAGAGATCGGCATCAATCGACCGAGACACGACCCTGAAAACGGTCCTTCGGGTGGCATTCCGCCCGCCCGCCGGTCCCCCCCACGGCTACGGAAAACAGGGTAGGATGGAAGGCTCCCAGGCCTCGCGCGCCGCCGCAGGTTCGCGCTCCGGCCCCGATTCCATCCCCTACCGAAGTCGCCCTTTGTAACCCCGCTGCAGATGCCCATGGCCACGTCGCCCGATCCCGCCGCCCCGCGCCCCGACTCACCGTCGCCCCCCCAGCCCGCCCGGGCGCCGGCAGCGGTCGAGGGGATCGCCACGGCCCTGGGGCGGATTCCGAGCGGACTGTTCGTGATCAGTTGGCGCCACGACGGGGTCGATCGGACGATGCTCGCCAGTTGGGTGATGCAAGCCGGGTTCTCCCCTCCGGCGGTCTCCGTGGCGGTGGCCCCGACCCGGGAGCTCGTCGCCGCTATCGACCGGGGGATTCCGTTTGTCGTCAACATCCTCGGGGAATCCCAGCGCGGTCTCCTGTCGAGGTTCGGAAAGCCGGCGAATCTCGGCGAAGATCCGTTTGCCGGTCTCGACACCCTGCGCACCCCCGGGGGCACCGCGGCCCTCGCCGCGGCGGCGGGCTGGATCGAGTGCCGGGGGACCGGCCGGGCGGCCGCCGGAGACCATCTGGTCGTCGTCGCCGAGGTAGTCGGGGGGGATTTCGGGTCGGCCGGGCAGCCCCTCGTGCATGTGCGGAAAAATGGGTTACGTTACTGAATCGGGTGGCAGGCCGGCCGTGGCCGGATGAGGTGGGGGGAGCCGCTGTCTTCAGTGCTGCGGCGCTCCGCTCCCCACCACAAAACCCGAACGTCAATTGACATACTCCGTTTCTGAAGCTTCGTCTCTCCAGGGTGGAACACATGATTTCGCGACGGCAGTTGACGCTTTCTCTTGCATGCCTCCTCGGCTTGGCGGTCGGGTGTTCGCCCGAAGCGAAAAAGGGGGGCGCAGACGCGACCGGCAAGGGCGCCGCCGCTGGCCCGACGAAGCGGCTGATCTTCCTCACCAACGGCGACGATCCGTTTTGGGATGCCTGCAACGCCGGCCTCCAGGAAGGGGCGAAGCTCTTCGGCATCGAGTCGAAGGGGCTCGTCGCGGTGATGGAGAAGAACAACGGCACCGCCCAAGGGCAGATCGAGAAGCTCCGGCAGTTCGCCAGTCAGTCCGACATCGCCGGCGTGGCGATCTCCGTCATCCAGGCCGACAACGCCGCGATTGTCGAGGAGATGAAGAAACTCGCCGCTAAGGGGGTCAAGGTGATCACCGTCGACAGTGACGTCGACCGGGCCCGCTTCCGTGACGCCCGCCCCTATTACATCGGCACCGACAACATCGTCGGTGGCCGCCTCCTCGGGGCCGCCGCCGGAAAGATCCTCGCCGCCCGCAACGTGGCCTCCGGGGGCTACGTCCAGTTCGCCGGCTTCACCGACGTCGACAACGCCCGAGCCCGGATGGACGGCTTCAAGGAGGCGGTTGGCTCCGCCTACACCGAGCTCGACCGGATGCCCGACGGTATGGAGGGGGCGAAGGCCCGCGACAACGTTCGCACAGCGCTGGTCAATCACCAGGACCTCGTGGCGCTGGTGGGGATCTGGGCCTATGACGCCCCGGCGATTGCCGAAGTGGTCAAGGAGCGCGATGTCCGTGCCAAGACGACCGTCGTCACCTTCGATGCCCAGGCGATCGCACTGGAGCACATGGGCAACGGCCTCATCGACGCGATGGTCGTCCAGAATCCTTTCGAGATGGGGAGTCAGACCGTCCGGCTGTTTGTCGCCATGCTCGGCGACGACCAGGCTGTCATCAAGGAGATGTTCCCGAACCTCGGCACCGAAAACGGCGATATCTTCACCACTGGCCTACGGTTGATCGTTCCCGACGAAGGCTCGCCGATCAAGCAGGGGGAGATGCCGGCCGACATCCCCCACGAGTTCAAGACGCTGACCGAGTTCCGCGACTGGCTCACCCGATACAGCCTGACAAGCTCCTGAAGCGTTCTATTCCCCGCTCCGGCCCCCTCACCCCATCGACCGGCCATCCATCCCAAGTGGCCGGTCTCGCTCCCCCGCTCGCATGACGCCGCCGAACGCCCCCCCATCCGCCCCCAAGTCCGAGGTCGCGACAGCCGCCCCGGCCGGTGGGGCCGCGCCCCGCCTCCGCCGGTCGACATGGTTCGGAATGCGGCCCGCCGAGTGGGCGCTCGTGGCGGCGATCGTCGTGGCGGTCCTCCTTACGGGCCTGGTCGATTCCAACCACAGCTACTTCCGCCTCCCCTGGCAGAGCCTCACCGACATCCTCCGCAACACCGCCCTCCTCGGGATCTTCGCCCTCGGGGCGACGGTCGTGATCATCGCCGGTGGGATCGACCTCTCGTCGGGCTCGATGATCGCGCTGTCGGGGACGATCGCGGCGACGACGATGCTGGCGCTGGCACCGAAGGAGATCATGGCGTTCAAGGCGGTGGGGCCGGCGGTGGTCGGGGTGGGGGTGCTCGCCGCCCTCGCGACCGGGTTTCTCGTCGGCACGCTCCACACCTGGCTGATCACGGCAGTGCGCCTGCCGCCGTTCATCGCCACCCTCGCCACTCTCGTGGGCCTGCGGAGCTTCGCCCGGGGCTTGTGCGAGAGCTGCACGCATGCCGTGGTGGGGACCAAGAGCGCCCAGATCAACGTCTCCGATCCGATCTTTAAAGTGATCCGTGACAACGTCTGGATCCCAGTGACGGTATTCGCCCTCCTCGCCCTGTTCACCTGGCTGCTGCTGACACGCACCGTCCTCGGCCGGCACATCCATGCCCTCGGCGGCAACGAACAGGCCGCCCGTCTGGCGGGAATCCGCACCGAGAACGTGAAGTGGTTCGCCTACTGCTTCGGCGCCATGACGGCGGCGCTGGCGGGGCTGTTTTATGTCGCCAACGAATCGGTCGCGGCGCCGGTCAACCAGGGGCGTGGGCACGAGCTCAATGCGATCGCCGCAGCGGTCGTCGGCGGCTGTTCCCTCTCGGGGGGCGTGGGAACGGTCCCCGGGACGGTGCTCGGGGCGATTTTTCTCCGCGTCGTGATCGACGCGGTGTCGAAGATCATCAAAACCGGGGCCGACGTTTACGAGGGGCTGATCGTCGGCGTGGTCGTGGTGATCGCCGTGACGTTCTCCCAACTCGGCGCCCTGGCGAAGGGGGGCACCAGGCTTCTCCCCGGCGCGCTCGGCCTCTGCGCCATCCCCACGCTCGCGCTCCTGGCCGGCGCGATCGCCGCGATGACGGCCGGCCGTGACGCCGGCATCGCCACCGGCATTGGAGCCCTTTGCCTCCTCGGTCTTCTCCGCATGTGGGAATCACGCCGATCCGCGAAGTGAGCCAGAGCCCCCGATGACCACCTCTCCGTTCGCCGTGCGGATGCTCGGGATCACGAAGCGATTTCCGGGGGTGGTGGCCCTCGACGACGTCACCCTCGAGGTGCGGGCTGGCGAGGTCCATGCCATCTGCGGGGAGAATGGCGCGGGAAAGAGCACGCTCATGAAGATCCTCTCCGGCGTCTATCAGCCCGACGCCGGCGTGCTCGAGGTCAACGGCCGCGACACCCGCTTCACGGGGACCCGCGACGCCGAGCGCGCCGGGATCGCGATCATCCATCAGGAGCTGGCCCTCGTCGAGGATCTCCCGGTGGCGGCCAACGTGTTCCTCGGGCGCGAGCGCCGCGGCGTGCTCGGCCTCCTCGACGACCGTTCGATGGCCCAGGAGTGCGCGGCGCTGTTTTCCCAGCTCGACTGTGCCGTCGATCCCGGCGACCGCACCGGCAATCTCCGCGTCGGCGACCAGCAGCTCGTCGAGATCGCCAAGGCCCTCTCCCTCGACGCCTCGATCGTCGTCATGGACGAGCCGACCAGCGCCCTCACCGAAGCTGAGTCGGCCCGGCTGGAGCGGACAATCCAGCGGCTTGTCGCCCAGGGGACGACGATCCTCTACATCTCTCACAAGATGGACGAGGTCTTCCGCCTCGCCGACCGGATCACCGTCCTCCGTGACGGCCGGCATGTGAAGACGGTCGACACAACGGCCACGACCCCCCGCGAGATTACCGGCTGGATGGTAGGGCGCGACATCGCCGGCCACGACTTGCACGGCAGCAGGCTGCGGGGAGAGAAGCTCCTCGAGGTCCGCGGGCTCTGCCTTCCTTGGCCTGAGCATCCCCGCGGCTACCGGCTCAAGGAGATCTCGTTTGATCTCCACGCCGGTGAGATCGTCGGCATCGCCGGCCTGATGGGGGCGGGGCGCACCGAGCTCCTCGAGGTCCTCTTCGGGGCCGGCGAAGACACCTGGAGCGGCACGATCGAGCTCCAAGGCAAGCCGGTACGGTTCTGCCATCCGCGCGAGGCCTGTGCGGCCCGAGTGGCGATGGTCACCGAGGATCGCAAGCGGCTCGGGCTCTTCCCTGATCTCGATGTCGCCGGAAACGTCAGCCTCTGCTCGCTCCACGAGGCGCTCCGGCTGGGATTGGTCAGCCGCGCTGCCGAGGAGCAGCTCGCCGCGGGGCCGGTCGGCGAAATGGGGGTGAAGACGCCCGGTCTCCACGCCGCGATCACCGGGCTCTCCGGCGGCAACCAGCAGAAGTGCATCATCGGCCGCTGGCTGCTGACAGAGCCCGAGGTGCTGCTCCTCGACGACCCGACTCGCGGCATCGACGTCGGCGCGAAAGCCGAGCTCTACTCCCTCATCGACGGCCTCTGCCGGCAGGGGCTGGGGGTGATCCTGACCTCGAGCGAGCTCCCGGAGCTCCTCACGCTCGCCGACCGGATCCTCGTCCTCGCCG
>SIAG01000111.1 GCA_009691925.1 Planctomycetaceae bacterium | reverse complement strand
AGCACGTCGATCCGTCGGAGCCCCGCCTGCTCCATCAGCCGCCGAGTCCTCACGAGCACGAGCTCGAGCCCCTGCCCCGCATCGGCCAGCGACGTCGCGGCCGCGGCGACCGCCTCCCGCGGCATGCCGGCACGCCGCTCACCGTCCCCAGTGGCCCGGTGCACCTGCTCGTCGAAGACCTGCCGCAGCCGGCCGACAAGGCCGGCCGCGAGCGTGCGCACCAGCCATGATGATTCGGCGAGGCAGGAATCCCAATCAGCGGCCGGTTCCGGCGGCTCGGCGTCGGCGGTTTCGCGATCGGTGTCCTCGTCGGTATCCGTCACGCCGCAACGGATCGTTTCGGCCTCGGTGGCGATGGCGGTCACCGCCCGATCCAGGCTTTCTTCGACTTCCGCCAGCGCCATGGCCAACGGGCGGATCGCCTCGGTGCTCCCGGCCGCCGCCAGCCGGGCCGGAGTGCCAGTGACGACCGACTGCAGTGCGGTTTCTAATCGCGACAGCCGTTCGGCCACAACGCCGAGGCGGCGGTCGAGACAGCCGTCCACGAGGCCGTCGAGCCCCGCGGTCAGATCCCGGCCCGCCCTGACTTGGAGCTTAAGCTCATGCCGCAGTGCGGTGAACTCCGCGACGATGTCCGCCGCGCCGATCAAACCAGATTCATCCTCCGGCTCGCGATCGATCGGGTCGCTGCTCATCCGTCGCGATCCTGTGGGGCGTTGCCGAGGGCCATGAGCACCCGCGTGGGGAGCCGCGGCGGCCGAGCGGCTGCGGCGACGATGATCGCCTCGAGGTCAGCCCGCGATCGCGGTGGCTGGAGGGCCGACTCTGCCAGCGGTAGCGGGTCGCAGAAAGCCTGCATAGCGGTGTGCAATTCCCGAAACCGCTCCGGTTCGCGGTCGGGTGGATGGTGCCTGACGGCCTCGAGATACGCGGCGCGGGCTTCCTCCGGCGTAGCCGTGGCGGGCAGTCCGAGCGCGAGATGGGCCGCCGGTGGAAGCCCGTTGATCGGCATGTCGTCGGCCATGGTGTAAACCCTCCGGTCAAAGGCTGCTGCAGGTGCTGTCAACGCTCCGACAAATCGATCAGCTCGTCTGGTGAGATCCCCAGCCGGGCCGCGAGGCCCGCGATTCGCTTCGCGTTTTTTTCGTTCATCGGCCCGATGAGCAGCGGGACGATTTCGGCCACCGCTTCCGGGCCGCCGCGCTCGAGGATGACCTGCAGCAAGGGGGGCATATTGGACGGGCCGTGATCGTACTCCGGCGGGGAAAAGCCGCGGCCTGCGGACCGAAACTGTGCCTGTCGCTTCTGGTCTTTGGCCGCTTCGATCGCCTTCCGGGCTGCCGTGACGATCCCATGCAGTCGCTGGGCAATCCCCGGATTCTGCTCGATAGCGATGAACTTTTCCACGAGGGTGAGCCGTTTCCCAGCCTTGCGGGTCGTCAGCGAACGAGGGGCGGTCCGAGTCAGCCACTCGAGCACTTCTGCGGCTGCCCGGGGCTGGTTGTCGGCCAGTCGGGTGATGCCCTTGGGCTCGCGCTTGGGATTCACCGTGCCGAAGAAATCATGGGTCGCGAGCCAGCGGAACGCGGCCCAGAATCCGGGATCATCCACCGGCAGACCGCTTCCCCCGCCGAAGAAGCTGCCCAGCGTCCATGTGCCATCATGCCCAAGTCGTTGGCCCAACGCCCGGCCGATGGCGTACGCGGGATGGTCCTCGCCGTCGAGTGGAATCCCACACCGTTCAAGCTCCATGAAGAAGCAGGCGACATGCACCAGCGGCGCGATGGGGGAGTCGATCGCCATATTCTTTGCGGCGTGTCGAACTCGCGTGCGGATCGGCTCGATTCTCGCCGCCGGGCACTTTAGTCGCACCAACGCCTCATGGAGCATCATGTCGCTGGTCAGGTCGTCCGGCGACTCCCGCCGGCCGGCATCCAACGCCGCCGCAACGCCGGCCTCGTTCCCTTCGCGGAGCAGCAGCGCCGCCTCCAGGAATGGGATCCACCTGCGGGGCATCCAGTTGGGCCAGGCGGCGATGGCCGCCTCGAGTGCCCCCCGGGCCTCCGGGAGCGAGTCATCCGCCGCCGCCCGCGATGACGCCCGAAGAAGCTCGAATCGCCAGGGTGTGGCCTTCGACCCCATGTCGCCGGTCCGCTGATCCGTGAGGCTTTTCACCAGCGGCTCGGCCCGCGCGAAATCACCCGCGGCGACGAACCGATCGATGAGGTCGCGGACATGCTCATACTGGTCGGGAAACTGGCCGACGAACGCCAGCTTGGCATCGATCAGCGCCCGGCCGGCATCACCGCGCGAATCGTCCTCCTCCGCCCGCGTCGCGAGCAGGTCGATCAGAGTCTCGTGGGCCCGAAGATTGCGAGGATGGCGCTGGAGCGACTCACACAGCAGCCGTTGGCAGACCCGTTCTTCTTGCGGGGTCAAATCCCGCAGGAACCCGTCTTCCCGATCGAGGAGCGAAGAGGCGGCCCGCTCGAGCGTAGCGCTGGCGAGTGCCGCACGGAGCGGCTCGGGGAGATGCGTGAGCCCCGGCAGATCACGATCCACATACTCCCGCGCGGACTGCCGAACCTCTTCGTCGGCGTCGATGAACCGCTGGAGATGCATGAACTGCAGCCGGGTATTGCGGGGATCGTCGGCCGGTCCCGCGGTGCTCCGGCAGAGGGCCAGCAACGGCTCATAGTCCGGCTGGCGGAGGGCCAAAGCACGGCAGGCGGCGGAGAACTCGCTCACGAAATCGGGGTCGAGCGGGCGATAGTGCTTCTCGAGGCGGATCGCGAGCGCGGCCTGCGAGGCCGAGAACGTGCGTTCCTCGTCGCGATGCCGGATCGCCGCGATCTCGCGGGCAGCGGCCCACAGGGATGCCCTCCGCATCAGGCTGACGGCGGCGGCCTCCATCCCCGACGTGCCATCAGCCGGCGCCGGGGATTCACTGGCGGCCGCGTCCCACGCGCGGCCGAGCGTGGTGGCGATCCGGGCCGGGCGCCGCCCGGCCTCCAGTCGGTGCCAGGCCTCCCGGGCGGCGGCGCGATCGCCGCGCTGGAAGGGAACGAGCCCGCGGATGAACAGCCGCCAGTCGGCGTAGGGGCTTTTCCGCGCGATCGCCGTGAGACGATCGAGTGCAGCGTGCGGCTCGCCTCGCGCACAGAGGTCGAACGCCTCCTGGACGAGGGCCAACTCGGCCTGAAGATCAGCCGACAGGGCGTTGCGAGCCGTCGGATCGAACACCGCCCTGTCTTCCGCCGGCTCATCCGGCAACGCGATGGGCGCGAGATCCAAAACCTCGGCCTCCGCGGGCGGACGTGGCTGCCAGCCCTCGGGATTGCGGAGCCTGTTTTTCCGCCGGCGGGCAAGTTCTGCCTGGCGACGTTTTTGATCGGAATGCTTCCTTGAGCACATGCGGGCGGCCTCCAGGGGCACTCAGTATAATAACTTTGCCCGAAAAAGGATCGGGCGCCGTCTGGCACGATGTGTTTGCCCGGCAGCGGCACCGTTCACGGGGCGGCGAGCCGTGCCAGCGATTTTTGGACCGGGACTCACCCAAAGCCGCAAGGACCGAATCCGATGCCTGTCCGACAATGGCTCCTTTTTGCCGCTTGCCTCGGCTTCGGTCGTGCCGTTCACGGAGCCGAGCCGTTTGAAGCGTTTTTGGAGAAGCACTGCGTCCGCTGTCATGGCCCGCAGAAGGAAGAGGGAGATATCCGGATCGACCGGCTGTCGCGCGATTTCAAGGCGGGCTTCGACAGCCACAACTGGGCAGAAGCCCTCGAGAGGGTCAACCGTGGTGAAATGCCTCCGGAGAAAGAGCCCCGGCCAACGCAGTCCGAGATCGCAGCGTTCGTCTCGAATCTGGATTCGCTCATCCAAGAGAGTCGGGCGGCGCGCATGGCGGCGCGGCCGGCGGTGGTTCACTATCGGCTCAGTCGCAGGGAATATCAAAACACGGTCTATGACTTGCTCGGAGTGCGCTACGATCCAGCCAAACCAGGCGAGCTGAACGAAGACACGCTGTGGCGCGGCTTCGAGAGGATTGGGTCCGAGTTAACGCTTTCGGCGTCACATGTCGATCGCTACTACCGCGCGGCGGGACTCGTGCTGGATCGTGCCTTTCGTGTTTCATCGGGCGACGCTCGTAAGGTTCGCAAGACCGCCGCCGAATTGCGTTACAACGGCGGAAAGGCTCAACAGGAAGTGCTGGACCGGTTCGGTATCAAGCGACCTCTGCGGCAGCTGCTCTATCCGGGCAACGTGCATGAGGCGCTCTCGCCGAACTGGTTTGGCGAGATCGGTCCGGAGCACAGCGGGCTTTACAAAGTCCGCATTCAGGCCAGCGGCATTCGTCCGATCGACGGCCAGACGGCGCACCTCAGCATCGGCAGGCGGACCGGAGAAGAGACCGTCGACGGACTCGTAGAATTCGACATCACGGCCCCCGAGAACAGCCCGCAGGTGCATGAGTTTGAAGTGTTTCTGGAAATGCCAATGTCGCTCGACGTCTGCGTCGTCGCGACCGATGTCGTTGATCGTCGGGCCGGTGCAGCCTTCCGCAACGCACTCAACAGCGGCAGCTACATCTTCACGCACAGCAGCGAATCGCGACTGCTCGAGCCGAACGCTCCGCAGATGTTCGACGAGAAAGGAAACGGACTCTTTTCCACGGTGCTGCTGGATTGGATCGAATGGGAAGGACCGCTCGAAACCGAAGCGGAAAGATCGCGACGCAACGGTCTGCTGCCGCCTGATGACGCGACGATCGAAGTGGTCGCCGAGCACTTGCAGCGGTTCGCCGAACGAGCTTGGCGGCGAGCGGTTAAGAAGGACGACCTATCGGATTACTTGCAGGCCTATCGATCGGAACGTGATGCCGGTGAGAAGCCTGCCGACGCCTATCGAGTCGCACTGCAGGGAGTGCTCACCTCGCGACACTTTCTCTATCTCGTGGAAGGTGACCCGGTCACCCGCGAACGGCTCAACGATACGGAACTCGCGTCGCGGCTGTCGTACTTCCTCTGGAGCTCGATGCCCGACGATGGGCTGTTGGCTGAGGCGCGAAGTGGTGCTCTGCAGAACGACGGGCTGATGAAAGAAGTCGACCGGTTTCTCGCCGACGGCAAGACGAATCGCTTCATCAACGACTTCGTGCGGCAATGGCTGCAACTGCATCGGCTCGGAATGTTCCCGCCGGATAAGAAGCTGTACCCGACTTACGACGCATGGCTCGAAACGAGCCTGCGTGCCGAGCCTGCCGAGTTCTTTCGCGAGATGTTCGCGAAAAACATGCCGGTCGACAGTTTTATTGATTCCGATTGGACGATGGCTAACGCCCGGCTCTGTGACTTCTACGGACTACCTGAACCGACGACGGGCGGCTTTCAGCGAGTCGCTCTCAAGCCGGAAGATCATCGAGGCGGACTGCTGACAATGGGCGCGGTGCTCGGGTTGACGTCGGATGGGACTCGGCATCGACCGGTGCATCGGGGCGTGTGGGTCAGCGAAGCGATCTTCAACAAGACTCCTCCTCTTCCTCCGGCCAACGTCGATCCGATCGAACCGATTCCGCCGACTGGAAACAAGATCACGATCCGCCAGCGAATCGAAGCTCACGCCAAGAATACCAGTTGTGCCGCGTGCCATCGTACCATCGACCCGCTGGGATTGGCGTTCGACCAATACGACGCCGTTGGCCAATGGCGCACTCGCGAACTTGTGCCAACGGGCATCGGCGAAAATCCGATCGTGGACCCTTCCGGGGAGATGGCTGACGGCCGCTCGTTTAAAGACTCGATCGAATTCAAAACGCTGCTCATCGAAGACCGCAGCGCCATCGCCCGAGCCTTCATCGAGCACCTCTGCACTTACGCCCTCCGCCGAGTACTCACGGTCGATGATCGAGCCGACGTGGAGCAGATCGAAGCCGAAGCGAAGAAGAACGAATACCGAATCAAAGACATCATCCGCGCCGTGGCAATGTCTGACTTGATGCGCAAACGCTAAGAAACTCTGACAAGGAGAATCGCGATGAGCACCTTTCTTTCACAGTCCTGGTTGATTGATCGGCGCCGGGCACTGCGGGCGTTGGGCACCTGCATCTCGCTACCGTTCCTGGAGTGCATGGTTCCGTTACGGGCGGCTGAAACGAAGACAGAGATGCCGAAACGCAGTGCGTTCATCTATCTTGCCAACGGTGTGCATTCGTTAAACTACCAGATCACCACACCGGGGTGCGACTACCAATTCTCGCGCTCGCTGAAGCCCTTGGAAAAGCATCGGGAAGTGATCACGCCGATCAGCGGGCTGTATCATCCCGGTGCCCTGAGCCATCACCACAACTGCATTTCGGTGTGGCTGACCGGCGGCAAACTCGGGCCTGCGGATAAGAATACGATCTCCGTCGACCAGAAGATGGCCGAGATCACTGCTCAGCACACACGCTATGCGTCGATGGAAATCGCCCTCACCGGAGAATCGCTCGGCTGGACGGCGGACGGCGTGCGGCTGCCTTCGATGCGGCGTTGCAGCGAGATCTTTGCGTCGCTGTTCGAAGAACCCAAAGGCGGTAAGACGGCTCAGCGGCGCGGACTGCGTCACAAGGGGAGTGTGCTCGACGCCAACCTCGCGGAAGTGCGGCGGCTTGAACAGGCTATGGGAACGGCGGATAAAGGACGGCTCGATCAATACCTGACCTCGGTTCGCGAGGCGGAAGTTCGTACGCGTCGAGCCGATGCGTGGCTTGATACTCCCCTGCCGAGTATCGCTGACGACGATCGCAAGCGAACCAATCGCGACATCCCTCAAACGCAAGCAGGCGACTACTTCCGCACCGTCTATGACCTAATCGTGCTCGCGTTTCAGACCGACGCGACGCGAGTAGCGACGTTCAGCCTGGGCGGCGAAGGCGATGCGTTTGCAATCCCCGAGATCGGTATCACGGAATCGCGGCATCAACTGAGCCATCACGGCGGCGATGCGGGCTACATGGAGAAACTCACGAACTACGACACCTTTGCCATCGAGCAATTCAGCTACTTTCTCACGCGTCTCGCGGAGACGAAAGACCTCAACGGCAGGCCGCTGTTGAACTCAACGATGTCGCTCTTCGGCAGCGGCATGTCCTACGGCCACAGCCACGGCAACGCGAACCTGCCGCTCGTGCTCGCCGGCGGCTCGGATCTCGGCCTGAAGCACGGCATTCATCTCGATTTCAATCAAGGCCACTTCAAGGGCTATCAACTTGAGCACCCCGGCGAGCACTACTCTCTCTGTAGCCGCCCCGCCGATCCAAGCGCGCACATGAGCAACCTGCTGCTGCTGATGGCGCGACGAATGGGGGTGGAGACCGACACGTTTGCCGATAGCAACAAGGCGATCGAGCTGTGATCGTGTTCGTCATCCTGCCTTCAGGATGTTTGCTGTGGGTTGCTGCCGTGCTCCACCAATTTGCGGGATAACCGACGATGAACCTGGAACCGAGCCACTTCGAACCATAATCCCGGCACGACAAGCAATGCACAAAGTACTCTGGCTCGCGGCCCTCTCGCTCGGCCTCTCCTTCCTCAGCAGCCTTGTTGCAGCCGACGAGCCGTTCCGTCCCGAGACGGGAAAGTTTCCGCCGCTGGAAATGGCACACACGTATCGGGGCGTGCTGGCGTTCGCAGACCACGCGAATCGGCGCGGCAGTCTTCGCGTGGAAACGCCCGGTGAATTCTTCCGAAATGCTCCGCATCCGTTCGCAATGCTTCCTTACGGCATCGTGAGGTATCACGGAGCGCCGTCGGATCTTCGATACGTCCCGCTCAGCACCGTCATGCATGTGCGAGCATTCCTTCCCCCCGACCCGAAGACCTCTTCCGTGCCGGTACTCCCGAGGGGAAACCCCGAGCGGCCGGCTGAGAATCACGTCCTGCTCCTCGAAGACGAGCCGAGTGTCTGCCTTCGAGAAGGCATGCTGTGGAAGCTGAAGGAGGTCGATGTTCAAGCGAATCAAGCGGTGATCTTGGCCACTCGTGAGCCCCGAGCCGTTGGCGACGGCAACGCCAAAGTGGAATCACTGACCTCGAACGCCGCTACGCGATTCTGGCGCGGCCGCGAGTGTCTTAATCTCGAGGACTTGATCGCAGAAGGCATTATGCCTGCGAGCGGAAAGAAAACCCTCGGCGACCAGGCGGTTCTCCTCGGGCTGACTTGGGAGCCGACACCCAACGGTGTTTTTCTCCGGTATCACATCTCGGACATCTGGCTCGACGAGGCCGCCATGCAACGAGCCACCAGGATTCAAACCGAGACATACAAAGCACTGATTCGCAGCCGCTGGATGCCTGCCTGGGTGGATGAAGTCGAGTACGGCAAGTTCGGTCGAGCGAAGGTGACCGCGACCTTGTTCGGCGGCATGGACGCCGCGCTCTACGCGGACTTCAAGGCTGGCAGCTCAGCGCAGATGAACTCGGTCGAGAACACCTTGAAGCACACCCACGGGGATTACAGCCCCGCACACATGGCCTCCGGCGGAGCGATCCTGGAAGTCAGCCGGCTTCCGGGCGACGCCCCGCTGGGCAGCAGCGGCATTCAGATCCGTTTCGAGACGGACCAGATCATCGAAGGCATCCGCCCAGGGCGCGTCGTCCGCGTCCGACCCACGAGCTGGCCTCTTGTCAATTTATCTCGTGAAGAATACCTCAGAGACAGCATCGAGGAGCGCTTTCCCAGCCCCGACATCTTCCCGAAGTATTAACCTCCTCGAGATTCCATGGGGAAGAGAAAGTCATCGAACACGATCTGGAGCCGATCAGATGATTTGCGCGCGAAATGCCAATGGAGAGTTGCGAGTACGGCTCGGGAAATCCCTTTCCGCTCTGTCGCTCCTTGCATGTCTCATGCTTCTTGAGGCCTCGGCCCACGGTGCGGACGGCCTCGCGCAATCGTTTGCCAAGCAGATCCAGCCGTTGCTCGTGAAGACCTGTGGGAGCTGTCATGGGAAGGTTCCCATAGATAACGAGCTCGATCTCACGAGCTTTGGCTCTGTCGAGGTGATCCTCGCCAAGCCCAAACTGCTAGGCTATGTCGCCGACCGGTTGCGACTGGGCGACATGCCACCGAAAGACGCGCCGCAGCCAAGCGAGGCCGAGCGGGAACAACTGTTGGGCTGGATCACGGCGGCGCTCGATGCCGAGGCGGCGGCGAGGGCCGGTGATCCCGGGCAGGTAACGCTGCGTCGGCTGAGCAACACGGAGTACGACAACGCCGTCCGCGATCTGACCGGCGTTGACATGCGGCCAACCCAGGCCCGCGAGTTTCCCGTCGACAGCGTCGGCGGCGAGGGGTTTGCCAACGTCGGCGACGCGATGCCGGTCACTCCCGAGCTGGTCGAACGCTATCACCAGACCGCTCGTGACGTTGCCGCGCGGGTCGTGCTCATGCCCGGCGGTTTTCGTTTTTCCCCTTCCCCCGAACGACCGGAGTGGACCGAGGAGGCTCTCAAGCCGCTCCGCAGTTTTTACGCTCGCTATGCCGGACCCAATGGAGAGCCGCCCCTGGCTGCGCATCTCGCGGCGACCTTGAAGCATCGCGACAGACTCACCAGCGGCGGGGCCGCCGACATCGCTGGAGTGGCCGCAGAGGAGAAGCTCAATGCGACGTATCTGGCGGCGCTTTGGACAGGGCTCAACGGCAAGTCGGCTTCGCCTCCGGAAGTCATTGTCCAGTCGAAGCAGTGGTACGAGAAAACGATCCAGGCGGAAGCCGAGAAGCAACGGCGACAGACGGCGTTGCAATCGGCTAAGAAGGTCCTCGAGGCGCGCTGGGCTCCGTCGAAACGTGTCGTCGCGGAGTCCAAAGTGGCAGAAGGAAGCTCTGTTCCCTTCGAGCACAAGGTCTCGGTCGAGCGTGGTGAAATGCTCCTCCTGACCGTGTTTCCGAACGAAAACCACGGGGCCGACAGCACGCTCATTGAATGGACGATCCGTGCAACCAGCGGCGATCAGCGAACGTGGAGCCTCGCCGATCTGGTGCCCAATTTGCTCGAGGGGAACCCGTGGTCGGACAAGCACGAGGCCCGTTGGAGCTTCCTGGAAACGACATCCATTCCGGCGTTCCTCACCGAACCGCGCGACAGCAGCGCGGGGAGGAGCGAGGTGAAATCGTGGAGCCTGGGTTCCGAACCTTCGGTTTTCGTGAATGCAGCTGCCGAGGATTTGCAAGTCTGGACGAGGTTGCCCGCTCGTTCGTTCTTTGTGCATCCGGGACCGAAACGCCCCGTGGCGGTCGCTTGGACGAGTCCGATTACTGGTGAGTTGTTGGTCGCGGGCCGCGTCGCCGATGCTCACCCGAGCGGTGATGATGGGGTCTCTTTCGAGCTGTCGCATGTCGTGGCTCCGGACTTGGGGCAGGCGCTGGCTGATCTGGGCAACGTGCCCACGAGTCAGCCGGACGCCGGTTTGCCTGCCGATATGCTCGCTATTGTCCGAGACGAGTGGCGAGAGGCCACCACCGATCCAACGCCGGTGCTGGCGGCGATCAAGGCCATGCAGGACCAGTTGTTTCAAGGCAACTACAGGAAGAATGCGGCCCTCGCGGTCGGCAACGGTTTTCC